>NZ_JBJQMA010000008.1:0-201748 GCF_046486065.1 Escherichia sp. WS547
AATGTACTATCGCCGGGACTACAGAAGTGTAGAAGAGCTGGAAAATGCCGTTAACGAATACATAACTTACTGGAATCAAAAAAGAATAAAACTCAGTCTTGGGGGACTCAGCCCGGTAGAATACCGGACTGAGTATCAAAAAGCCGGTTAACTGAAACTGTCCAGGTTTTGGGGTTCAGTTCATTTAGCGTCGCATCAGGCATCAGGGCGCAGTTGCCGGATGCGTCATCACATCCGGCAAACACACATCACGGATGAGCTACAAACCGGGAAAGCCGCTGGCGTAGCAGGCGGTTTTCCTGCTTCAGGTGCGCAATATCATCCATTAACGTCAGCGCCACCGCGATCCCCGGCCAGTCCAGAGCCAGTTCATGACGCAGGCGTACTGCGCGTTGCACCACAATGGCGGCATGGTCGTCAAATACCCAGGTTGTTTCCTGGATCTCACGCGGTTCAACCACTCCCAAACCGACAATTTCATTCAACTCCTCTTCAGAGATGCCGGTATGCAGGCAAAATTCGGTAATAGTAAAAGTCACCGTAACATTAGCCATCATGCTTTCCCCCAATCTTTACGTGGATCAAAAGACGACTGGGCGTCTGCCAGTTGTTGCCACAGCGCGGCAGTGTTTTCATCCGGTTTCGGCGGCATCACGATTTTCAGTACCGCATACAGATCGCCGGTCTGTTTTTTGCTCACCAGACCTTTGCCTTTAACGCGCAATCGTTGCCCGGCCTGACTGCCAGGTGGGATAGTCAGCAAAATGCTTTCTTTCAGTGTTGGAACGGTGACTTTAGCACCCAGCGCCGCTTCCCACGGGCTAACCGGCACCACAATTTCCAGATCCTGGCCGACAATATCGAACAGCGGATGTGGCGCAATATGAATCACCAGCCACAAATCGCCATTTGGACCGCCGTTTTCGCCCGGCGTCCCCTGGCCTTTCAGGCGGATGCGTTGACCATTGCCGACGCCCGCCGGGATCTTCACATTCAGCGTTTTCGGGATTTCCTGTTCGATCATGCCAAAGGCGTTATAAACCGGCAGGTTATAGCTGATGGTACGCTTATGCTCAGTAAGCGTTTCTTCGAGGAATACCGCCACTTCGATTTCAATATCGTGGCCGCGTGTGGCGGGGCGTTGACGGCTCTGGCGGGCATGCTGACCGAAAATTGACGAGAAGATATCGTCAAAATCTTCGGCGTTAAAACTCTGACCGTCTCCATGCTGGAACTGACGGCTAAATTGCGGATCGTTGCGATGTTGCCACATCTGATCATACTCAGCGCGACGTTGTTCATCACTTAACACTTCCCAGGCTTCAGCGACCTCTTTGAAGCGGGCTTCGGCATCCGGTTCTTTGCTGACATCAGGATGGTATTTGCGGGCCAGTCGACGATAGGCGGTCTTGATTGTCTTGAGATCGTCCGTCGGTTTTACGCCCATGATGGCGTAATAATCCTTTAATTCCATAGCGTTATCTCGCGTAAATCAACACAAATTGAAGGAACCCCTGTAAGGTAACTCCTATAAGTGTAGGGTAATCCTCAAAATTTCATATGCCAACACAGAATATGTTATTGAAATCATCGCGGAGAGGAGGTCGCCTCAAGGTGGGGTGCTGAACATATTTTAAACAGGTGAAAAAGGGTGAGCGATTTTTGATAGTTGAACCAGGCACTTTAAGTTTTACTAGTGCGTCATTATTTATTAAATTTTATAGGCGCTATATATGGGTAGTAATATACATGGAATTAGTTGCACTGCAAATAATTATTTGAAACAAGCCTGGCACAATATAAAAAAAGAGCACGAAAAAAATCAAACATATTCAATCACGCTTTTTGAAAACACACTGGTGTGTTTTATGCGGTTGTATAAAGAAATCAGACGTCAAAAAGCTGAAGACTACATTCCATGCCTGGAATGCGAATCACTAGAAAAAGAATTTGAGGAAATGCAGAATGATAATGATTTATCATTATTTTTGAGAACATTGCGTACTAATGATACAAAAATTTATTCAGGGGTTTCAGGAGGTATGACATATACTATACAATATATTCAAGATATTGATGTTGTTAGAGTGTCCTTGCCGGGCAGAGCTTCAGAGTCTATCACAGATTTTAAAGGTTATTATTGGTATGGCTTTATGGAATATATTGAAAACATTAATGCGTGTGATGATGTTTTTTCTGAGTATTGTTTAGAAGATGAAAATATAAGTGTCCAGCCAGAACAGATAAATACGCCGGGAATATCTGATTTAGATACTGGTATTGATTTGTCTGGTATATCTTTTATTCAGAGTGAAATTAATAAAACTTATGAATTAAAATACGCTCCAGTAGATGGCGATGGATATTGTCTGTTAAGAGCCATACTGGTTTTAAAACAACATGATTATTCATGGGCGCTGGGCAGTCATAAGACGCAAAAGGAAGTATACGAAGAGTTTATTAAAATTGTTGATAAACCAACAATCGAGGCTCTTGTTGATGCTGCATTTTGTGATCTCAGGGAAGATGTTAAGACATTATTTGGCGTTGATCTGCAATCTGACAACAAAATTCAGGGTGTGGGTAGTCTTATGTCATGGAGCTTTCTGTTTTTTAAAAAAGAATTCATTGATAGTTGCTTGAATAACGAAAAATGTATCCTGCATTTACCCGAGTTTATATTTAATGATAACAAGAATTTGCTTGCTTTAGATACCGACACGTCGGATAGGATTAAAGCGGTGAAGAATTTTCTTGCTGTTCTTTCAGATAGCATTTGCTCATTATTTATTGTTAATAGTAATGTGGCATCAATCTCCTTGGGAAATGAATCCTTTTCAACAGATGAAGATCTTGAGTATGGTTATTTAATAAATACCGGCAATCATTATGACGTTTACCTCCCTCCTGAACTTTTTGCTCAGGCTTACAAGTTAAACAATAAGGAAATGAATGCGCAACTTGACTATTTAAATCGTTATGCAATTTAATGGCAAAGGCATATGCTAAAAACCATTGTTATTAGTCTCACACTTTTTTATTGTTAAATATTGTCTCTGTATTGGTAACGCCGCAGATATTCTGTTTAGCCACGGGTGCAATTATCAGCGGCGTACGCGAGGCAGGGGCTAATCAGGCATAGTTTGCGTCAAACCTTGCCTGTTTTTGAAGATGTATATAGAAAAACAGGTTTTCAACAAGCCATTTTGCGAACCTGTTCCCGGAAAAAAGTCATATTTCTGTCACACTCTTTAGTGATTGATAACAAAAGAGGTGCCAGGAATGAACAAAACGCTAATCGCCGCAGCTGTGGCAGGGATATTTTTACTCGCTTCAAATGCTCAGGCACAAACCGTACCGGAAGGCTATCAGCTGCAGCAAGTGCTCATGATGAGCCGCCATAACTTACGAGCGCCGCTGGCCAATAATGGCAGCGTGCTGGAGCAGTCAACGCCGAATAAATGGCCAGAATGGGACGTCCCCGGTGGGCAACTCACCACCAAAGGTGGCGTGCTCGAAGTGTATATGGGCCATTACATGCGTGAATGGCTGGCAGAACAGGGGATGGTGAAATCGGGGGAATGCCCGCCGCCGGACACCGTTTATGCCTATGCCAATAGTCTGCAACGTACCGTTGCGACTGCACAGTTCTTTATTACCGGCGCATTCCCCGGGTGTGATATTCCTGTGCATCACCAGGAAAAAATGGGCACTATGGACCCAACCTTTAACCCAGTGATCACCGATGATTCCGCCGCATTCAGTGAACAGGCGGTGGCGGCAATGGAGAAAGAGCTCAGCAAACTCCAGCTTACCGACAGCTACCAGCTACTGGAAAAAATCGTTAACTATAAAGATTCCCCTGCCTGTAAAGAGAAACAACAATGTTCGCTGGTGGATGGCAAAAATACCTTTAGCGCGAAGTATCAACAAGAACCAGGTGTTTCCGGGCCGCTGAAAGTCGGCAACTCGCTGGTAGATGCGTTTACTTTGCAATACTACGAAGGTTTTCCGATGGATCAGGTGGCCTGGGGAGAAATCAAATCTGACCAGCAGTGGAAGGTGTTGTCGAAGCTGAAAAACGGTTACCAGGACAGCCTGTTTACCTCACCGGAGGTGGCGCGCAATGTTGCGAAACCGCTGGTCAGTTATATCGATAAAGCCCTGGTCACCGATCGCACCAGCGCTCCAAAAATCACGGTGTTAGTTGGGCATGACTCCAACATTGCCTCTCTGTTAACGGCGCTGGATTTCAAACCGTATCAGTTGCATGACCAGAACGAACGCACGCCGATTGGCGGCAAAATCGTTTTCCAGCGTTGGCATGACAGCAAAGCCAATCGCGATTTGATGAAAATTGAATATGTTTATCAGAGTGCGGAACAGTTACGTAATGCCGATGCGTTAACCCTTCAGGCACCTGCGCAGCGCGTGACGCTGGAATTAAGCAGTTGCCCGATAGATGCCAACGGTTTCTGTCCGATGGATAAGTTTGATAGCGTGTTGAATGAAGCGGTGAAATAACAGAAAACTCCCCCGTTCGCTACGGGGGAGTCGCTGGTTAAACGTTTTTACGTTCGATGGTCTGTTCGCCCCAAAAAAGCGAATCTTTATCGGTCTTAGCAAAGGCTTTGACTAACACTTCATCGCTACCTTCTTCCCAAATCTTTTCTGCCATTTTTTCGTCGTACCCGGCGACTTCGAAAATGGCCTCGGCTATTTCCGGCGACGTATTGCGCAGAGATGCCCATTCACCGACGTGATGAGCTTTCGCTTCTTGAGTTGGCATGCGTATCCTCCTGTTGAAGATTAGCCGTTAAGTTTAACTACCAGACCTGCGACATATTCCCCTTGATAACGAGCAATAGACAGTTCTTCCTGGCTGGGCTGGCGTGAACCGTCACCGCCTGCGATGGTGGTTGCGCCGTACGGCGTACCGCCGCGAACCTGTGAAACGTCAAATAATTCCTGCGCTGCGTAGCCAATGGGGACAATCACCATGCCGTGATGCGCAAGGGTCGTCCAGGTTGAAGTAATAGTTTGTTCCTGACCGCCGCCAGTACCGGTGGAACTAAAGACGCTCGCCAGTTTTCCGTATAGTGCGCCGGAAGCCCACAGGCCGCCCGTCTGGTCGAGGAAGGTACGCATTTGACCGGACATGTTGCCAAAGCGGGTAGGTGTACCAAAAATAATGGCGTCGTAATCGGCCAGTTCTTGCGGGGTTGCAACCGGTGCAGTTTGCGTTTTACCGCCTGCTTTTTCAAATAATTGCGGCGGCATGGTTTCCGGTACACGCTTAACGACAACTTCTGCGCCATCCACTTTGCTTGCACCCTCAGCAACTGCGCGTGCCATCGTTTCAATATGTCCGTACATGGAATAATAAAGCACCAGAACTTTAGCCATTTCTAACCACTCCTCGTGTTATCTCTATTCCGTAGCGATTCGCTACCACTTATTTAAAGATAAGACGTCCTTTTCAGAGTGCAAATTTCACAACCACTTATTTGATTTATAACAACTTTCACAAGCACGTAATTTTGTCGCAAAATGACACATTTTTATCTCATTGCGTTTTTTTAATCATAAGAGCGGCTTATGGATAATTATTGGAAATGATATCTATTCTCGCTAAGAAGCTGTTGCAGGATATTACTAAATGCGGGTCTGCCCGCGTCAGTTCACTAAGCTTAGTCCCACGTAGCGAAAATATGGCAGCCGCCATACGCCGCGTTAATTCTATGCAATATGATGTCTATACCCAGACGGAGGTCAGTAATGGCAAACCATCGAGGCGGTTCCGGCAATTTTGCAGAAGACCGCGAAAGAGCATCAGAAGCAGGTAAAAAAGGTGGACAGCACAGCGGGGGTAATTTCAAAAATGACCCGCAGCGCGCATCTGAAGCAGGTAAAAAAGGTGGCAAGAGCAGTCACGGCAAAAGCGACAACTAGCCGGGCTAATCAATGACGCATGCATTTTTGTCTGAAGCTCGTCAAAAAGTCATCACCGCCGGTTACCCCGGCGGTTTTCTATTTATGGCTCCTGATGAACAACTTCTGGCGGTGGAACGTCAACCAACCTTCTGCTTAACAACGCATTGAGTAAAATCGCGCCAAAGGTTGCTGTACCGATCCCTCCCAACGTAAAACCGCCCAGCGTGAGAGCAAAATCACCCGCGCCCAGCACTAAGGTTACTGCGACCATAATCAAATTACCGTTCTGGCTTAAATCGACACGGTTTTGTACCCAGATCCTTGCGCCTGCGACGGCAATCAGCCCGAACACAACAATTGATGCACCACCAATCACCGGTGCTGGAATGGTATGAATCAGCGCGCCAAATTTCGGCGAAAAGCCCAACAGCATGGCGATGACGGCAGCAGCAACAAACACCAGCGTCGAGTAGACTTTTGTCACGTCCATCACACCGATATTTTCAGCATAGGTGGTCACGCCGCTACCGCCGACAGAGCCGGAAAGCATCGTTGCCAGCCCATCGCCCACGAATGCCCGCCCCATATATGGATCCATATTGCGTCCGGTCATCCCGGCGACCGCCTTGAGATGACCTAAGTTTTCTGCCACCAGAATCACCGCCACGGGCGCAATCAGCATCATTGCCTGACCATTAAAAGCAGGAGTGGAAAAATGTGGCAAACCGAACCAGGCAGCATGGCTGACGAGAGTAAAATCGACGGCTTTTCCCAGCCCTAAAACGTTGGTCATCACGCCATACAGCAGACAGGCGACAATTAATCCTACGAGAATCAATAATCGCTGGATCATGCCACGGGTAAACACCGCCACCAGCCCAATACACAGCACTGTCATTACCGCCATCCAGCTATCAAAGGCCGAAGCCGATACACTTTTCACTGCGATAGGCGCTAAGTTCAGGCCAATCGCCATCACCACCGCACCCGTCACCACTGGCGGCATCAGTCGTTCAATCCAGCGCGTACCGATTTTCATCACCACCAGGCCAATGACGGTATAAACCAGCCCACAGGCGATAATCCCGCCCAGCGCAATGCTGATATTCGGGTTAATGCCCTGACCGTTAAAGCCCGTCGCGGCGATCACCACGCCGACAAAAGCCGCGCTGGAGCCGAGATAACTGGGGACGCGCCCGCCGGTAATAAAGAAAAACAGTAACGTGCCGATCCCCGACATCAAAATGGAAAGATTGGGATCCAGCCCCATCAGAATAGGCATTAACACCGTCGCGCCAAACATCGCCACCGCGTGTTGAACGCCCATTACTGCCGTCTGAGCAAACGGCAATCGTTCATCCGGCGCGACCACGCCGCTCTCTGTAGAGGTCGATTTTAACTGCCAGTGAGAAAAACCGAACATTGCCATCAGCTGTCTCCTTAAGGAGGTTAACAAGCAGGACGCATCAACGCGTGATAACTGCGATCGAACCACACCAGCCCGTAGGGGGTGGCGTGACGATGAATCGCTTCTATGGCACAAAACAGAATGTCGTGGGTGCCGACGCTCACCACCTGGCTGATACGGCAGTCAAACGAAACCAGTGCCTCTTCCAGTTGCGGGCATCCGGTCACACCAGTCTGCCAGCGGGCGGCGGCAAAGCGGTGTTCCATGGGCGTTTTGCCGCCAAAAAGGTTTGAAAGCGGCTCCTGTCCGGCGCTAAGTGTATTTACACACAGCGTTCGATTTTCATTGAATACCGGCCAGACGGATGCCCCACGATTCAGACACACCAGTAATGTGGGCGGCGTGTCGGTCACGCTGCAGACGGCGCTGGCGGTGAACCCGGCGCGCCCGGCTGGACCGTCCGTGGTGATGATATTGACCGCCGCGCCCATGCAGGACATCGCATCGCGAAAAGTTTGTTGATCGACAATGTTCATAGTTTGCTCCTTACAACAGCCCGCAGGCTTCCTCAAAGGACAGACGTGGCAGGCGCGCATAAAGCTTGCTGCTATCGCCATAGCCGATATTAATCAGCAGATTGCTCTTCAGCGTGCTGCCCGTAAAAAAGGCGTCGTCCACGTGTTGACGGTCAAAGCCGGACATCGGGCCGGTATCCAGCCCCAGCGCCCGGCAGGCGACGATCAGATAGGCCGCCTGCATGGAACTGTTGCGAAACGCTGTTTCTTCGGCAAGTTGTGGGCTGGAGGTAAACCAACTGCGGGCATCGCCGTGAGGAAACAGCTGTGGTAACCGTTCATAAAATTCACTGTCCCAGGCGACGATCGCGGTGACGGGCGCGGTCAGGGTTTTTTGCAGATTGCCGCTGGAAAGCGCCGGGCGCAGACGTTCTTTTCCTTCTGCAGTGCGGATAAACACGATCCGTGCCGGAGAACAGTTAGCTGATGTCGGCCCCCATTTCATCAGAGCATAAATCTCCCGTAACGTCTCATCGCTGACGGGTGTCTCCCGCCAGCCGTTGTGAGTGCGGGCATCGGTGAATAGGGTGCTAAGCGCACCAGGGCTAACGGCTTCGTTCATAGCAATTCCTTACAGGCGGCTTCACGGTGATGTAACAGGCTGGCAAGCCCGTTGAGTAACAGAGCATTAAACGTTTCGGGATCGGTCACGTTGCAGGCGTGTCCGCCATAGCGCATCACCATTTTCTGGCTATCGGGCAGGGCGGCATGAAGTTCACTGGAACATGCTGATGGCACCAGCAGATCATCACTGGCGCAGATGATTTGCACCGGGCAGCGGATGCGATCCGCATGGCGACTAAAGTCAGCGCGTTTGAGGGCGTTAAGTCGACGCAGTAAATTATTTTTGCCCTGAAAATGCGCCAGTGCCAGCGCGTCTTCAGCTTCCAGGCGAGGTGCGCGGGCCGCCATCCAGTCGGCGGGATAGAGGAACAATGGCTGAGCTTCCACCCATGCCTGCGCGCCGCCGCTATGTAGTAACTTCTCGCGAACCTGAAAACAGCGGCGCGTATGGGCGTTTATTCGTAGCCAGCCGTTAACGCTGACCAGCATAGTTACCGACGCGGGATAATCCAGCGCCAGCTGCATTCCCACCAGCGCACCGAGCGCATGGCCGACCACCGCGTAACGCTCAATCCCTGCGGCTACCAGCGCCTGATGCAGTTCCGCTGCCATCTGGGCGATACTGTAATCTTCTGCCAGCGTGTCGGGATTATTGCCGGTGCCGCGCTGGTCGTAACAGACTATCTGATACTCCTGCTCCAGCACCGCCAGTTGCGGTAACCAGTAACTGCCGCTACCGCCAAGACCCGAAATCAACACCACTACGGGCGCATCAGCATAAGGGGGAGGTGAGAGTGAAAGTTTCATCGCGGCCTCACTTGGCGATATGCGCAATTGTGGCGATTTCCACCAGCGCATCAGGTTTTACCAGTCCGCACTGAATGCAGAATCGCGCCGGTTTGTCACCCGGGAAAAACTCGGCGTAGATTTCGTTAATCGCGGCGTAATTTTTCCAGTCGGTAATAAAGATGCTGTTGAAGGTCACATCCGCCATCGTGCCACCCGCCGTCTCGATCACCTTGCGGATGGTTTCCAGAACGTGGCGGGTTTGCGCCTTTGGGTCATCGGCAAACAGCACGTTATTATGTTGATCAAAAGCCAGCGTACCGGAGACATACACCACGCCATCAGCCAACGTGCCGGGAACGAAGGGGGCCAGCGGTGCGCTGCTGCCAGCGGGAATAATTACGGATTTTGGCATCGTTAAACTCCTTAAGCGATACGAGCAAAGGACGTGGGAGAAAGCGCGTCGCAGAACGTTTCGACGTCGCTGACCCAGCCAAAAAAGGTTTCGATATTGAATAACGCGGCTTTCTGTGCAAATTCCGGCCCCGCCTGGTGTGTTGCGTCTTCCAGCACCACGCCGAAATACTCCAGAAAAAAGCCATCGCGTAGCGTCGATTCGACGCAGACGTTGGTAGCGATACCGGTGAAAACCAGATGGCGTATTCCACGGCTGCGCAAAATGCTGTCCAGCGGCGTATTGAAGAAACCGCTGTAGCGCGGCTTCGGCAGCACAATATCGCCAGGCTGCGGCACCAGTTCATCCACCAGTTGATAATCCCAGGAGCCTTTCGCCAGCAATTTCCCTTGTAGCTGCGGCTGCTTACGCATGGTTTTCAGGGCGTTCGATTTATGAAAATTTGGTGAGCCGGGGCCGCCAGCCTCGACATACTGTGCATCCCAGCCATTTTGAAACCAGATAATCAACATCCCTGCCGCTCGCGCTGCGGTCACGGCGGTTTGAATGTTGGCAATGACCGGGCGAGTGGTTGAGACATCAAACCCGGCGAGATCTAAGTAGCCGCCTGGCGTGGCATAAGCGTTTTGCATATCCACCACGATCAGCGCACTTTGCTGCGGATCGAAGGTAATGGCTTCCGGTCGAGCGGTTAAGATTGTCATCATGCCACCTCCTGAGTCAGCGCAGGGAGATGGGCGCGGCACTGCATCAGTGGTTGAATGCGCTCGCCGAAGGTTTCGATTCCCGACAGAAAATCATCGAAGGTCAACAGCACGCCTTCGGCACTAGGCACGCTTGCGACTTCATCTAACATGCGCGCGACACTGGCGTAAGAACCGACTAACGTCCCCATGTTGATGTTTACCGCCGAAGTGGGATCGGCCATCTGACGGACGTTGGTGTCAGTACCGGAGCGGGTATCTTTCTGACTTTGTTCGGTTAGCCAGCTTAACGCCTCTTCATCCGCGCCCGCTTTGTAGTGTTCCCATTTGGTGCGAGCGGCATCGTCGGTTTCGTCGGCAATCACCATAAACAACACATAAGAGCCAACGTCGCGCCCGGTTTGCTCTGCGGCCTGTTTCATCCGCGCAGCGGTCGGGGCGAAAGCCGTGGGTGTATTTACGCCTTTGCCGAAACAGAAGTTGAAATCGGCATACTGAGCGGAGAACGCCATGCCAGCGTCGCTTTGCCCGGCGCAGATCACTTTCATGGGTACGCTCGGTTGCGGACTGACGCGACAATCATTCATGGTGAAAAAATCGCCTTTAAAATTGCTTTTGCCCGTGCCCCACAGGTCGCGCAGCACCTGAACATATTCGGTGAGATAGTCGTAACGACGGGAGAAATAGTCATCGCCAGGCCAGATACCCATCTGCTCATACTCAGGCTTTTGCCAGCCAGTCACGAGGTTGACGCCAAAACGCCCGCCAGAGATGGAGTCAATGGTTGCGGCCATACGGGCGACGATTGCCGGAGGTAACGTTAAGGTGGCGGCAGTGGCGTAAATCTGAATGCGCGAGGTGACGGCCGCCAGCCCCGCCATCAAGGTGAACGACTCAAGGTTGTGATCCCAGAACTCAGTTTTGCCGCCAAAGCCACGCAGTTTGATCATCGACAGGGCGAAGTCGAAATGGTAGTGCTCCGCTTTTTGCACAATGGCTTTATTCAGTTCAAAGGTCGGCATGTACTGCGGCGCGTGGGTCGAAATGAGCCAGCCGTTGTTGCCAATAGGTACGAATACGCCAATTTTCATCATCAACCTCTCTTCGTCTCGTAAAGTGAAAGTCAGACGGGGCGCTGCATCCTGCATATCCTTTTCAGCCGCGTAATGGTTTGTTTGCAAAGCGGATGCCAGTTTTTAAAAAGTGAATGTTATTAATATGTTAATGTTAAGTTGTCTAAAATATCTGGAAAAAAGTGGACTAAACGGTCAAAACAGTTGCACATAAAACATGCATCCGTGCGCGATGAAAGTGCAGAAGGTCGAGGCCGGGCAGGGGTTTTGCTATCCTGTTGCCAATCTACAAGAGGGGAGAGCGCATGACGCAAGGCGCAGTGAAAACAACGGGTAAACGTTCGCGCGCAGTGAGCGCGAAGAAAAAAGCGATTCTTAGCGCAGCACTGGACACTTTTTCACAATTCGGTTTTCACGGCACAAGGCTGGAGCAGATCGCAGAGTTGGCAGGCGTTTCAAAAACCAATTTGCTGTATTACTTCCCGTCAAAAGAGGCGCTGTATATAGCCGTACTGCGGCAGATTCTCGATATCTGGCTGGCACCGTTAAAAGCGTTTCGTGAAGATTTCGCCCCGCTGGCGGCGATCAAAGAGTACATCCGTCTGAAGCTGGAAGTCTCACGCGATTATCCGCAGGCTTCACGTCTGTTTTGTATGGAGATGCTGGCAGGCGCACCGCTGTTAATGGATGAACTGACGGGTGATTTGAAAGCATTAATTGATGAGAAATCGGCGCTGATTGCCGGTTGGGTCAAAAGCGGCAAACTCGCGCCGATTGATCCGCAGCATTTGATTTTTATGATTTGGGCTTCCACTCAACATTACGCCGATTTCGCCCCTCAGGTGGAGGCGGTGACAGGCGCGACGTTGCGCGATGAGGTATTTTTCAATCAAACGGTTGAAAACATGCAGCGGATTATTATTGAGGGGATTCGACCACGTTAAAGATGCCGGAGGAGGTTGTAACATCCTCCGGCTTCCTGCTTAACCGATCGTCATTAAACTGGCGTTACCGCCAGCGGCAGCGGTATTCACACTCAGCGAACGCTCGATATACAGCCGTTCCAGCAGGATATTGCTTTCGCCACGGGCAAAACCCTGCACCGAAACAATTGCGCCATCCCGCGCGGCAACTGCTTCACACAATGCGCGAAGCTGATCCGAATCACCGTGGAAGATCACCGCATCAAACGGTTGAGCGGTTATATTTTCCGCTTTCGCCAGTTGAATACGTTCGCTGACTGCCGATGGCAATGCCTTCACTAACTGACGATGCAGCGCGTCATCCGGCCACAGCACCTGGCTGCCCACCGCCAGCACGGCGGCGAGCTGAGTCAGCGCATCCTGCTCATCATCCGCAATACACAACACGCGCTCGCGCGGCAGCAGCGTCCAGGTGTTGCGTTCACCCGTCGGCCCTGGCAGCAATCGTTGTGTTCCTGCCTGCGCCAGCTCGCCATATTGCGTACATAACGCCTGCAATTCTGGACGGTTTGCCGCCCATTCCCGCAGTGCATTTAGCGGCTGAGTCAATGCGGCTTTCAACTGCACATCGACCGGATACTCTGCATCCTGACGCGCGAGCGTCACTGCCAGTGCACTTTCCGGGCGATTCGCCAGCAGACGGTAGAGATAGAGCGGACCGCCTGCTTTCGGCCCGGTACCGGACAACCCTTCGCCGCCGAATGGCTGCACACCCACCACTGCGCCCACCATATTACGGTTAACGTACAGGTTACCGACATGGGCCGAGCCAGTGACCTGGGCGATGGTTTCATCAATGCGCGTGTGGACGCCAAGCGTCAGACCATAACCGGAAGCGTTAATCTGCTCGATCAGCTCCGGCAGCTGGTTACGGTTATAACGCACCACATGCAGCACCGGACCAAAGACCTCTTTTTGCAATTCGGCAAAATCATCCAGTTCGATAAGCGTCGGCGCGACAAAGGTGCCGCTTTGCCATTCACGGGCATCTTCGCTGTTTTCCCGCACCGCCTGGAACACCGGACGGCCTTTGCTACGCATGGTCTGAATATGACGCTCGATATTGGCTTTCGCTTCGCTATCAATCACCGGACCGATATCGGTGGTCAGGCGACCCGGATTACCCATCCGGCATTCGGCCATTGCGCCGCGCAGCATTTTCAACGTGTGGTCGGCAATCTCATCTTGCAGGCACAGCACGCGCAGTGCCGAACAACGCTGACCCGCACTGTCGAACGCCGAGGCCAGCACATCTATTACGACTTGTTCGGTCAGTGCTGAAGAATCGACAATCATCGCGTTCATGCCGCCGGTTTCAGCGATGAGCGGAATAGGGCGACCCTGAGCGTCGAGGCGGCTGGCGATATTGCGTTGCAGTAACGTAGCGACTTCGGTTGAACCGGTAAACATCACCCCGCGCACGCGATCATCACCCGTCAGTTGCGCGCCCACGGTTTCACCCTGACCTGGCAGCAATTGCACCACGCCTGGCGGTACACCCGCTTCCAGCAAAATGGCGATCCCTTGCGCGGCAATCAGCGGCGTTTGTTCTGCCGGTTTTGCCAGTACGCTGTTACCTGCCGCCAGTGCGGCAGCGATCTGCCCGGTGAAAATAGCCAGCGGGAAGTTCCACGGACTGATACACACCACAGGCCCTAATGGACGGTGGGTTTCGTTAGCGAAATCATCCCGCACCTGTCCGGCGTAGTAGTGGAGAAAATCGACCGCTTCACGCACTTCGGCAATGGCGTTACTGAAGGTTTTTCCGGCTTCACGCACCAGAATACCAATCAGTTGCTGCATCTGGCTTTCCATCAGCACGGCAGCGCGATGCAAAATTGCCGCGCGTTCAGCCGGAGGCGTGGCAAACCAGATTGGTGCGTTATTAACCGCACTTTCCAGCGCCTGTTCTACTTCACTCGGCGTGGCTTCGCGCACATAGCCCACAATATCTTTCGGCTCTGCCGGGTTAATAACGGGCGACATCTCACCAGCCGCGACCGATTGTTCCAGCATTGGCAAGGCCTGCCATTTTTGCAGTGCACTATTGAGCAGGGCAGAAGAGAGCGATGCCAGACGGTGTTCGTTAGCGAGATCCAGCCCTGCCGAGTTGTCGCGCCCGTGACCGTAAAGATCGCGCGGCAGGGGAATTTTCGGATGTGGTAATCCAGTTTGCCCTTCCTGTTGCGCCAGTTTTTCTACAGCAGTGACCGGATCGGCAACCAGTTCATCCAGAGGCAAAGAGGTGTCAGCAATACGGTTAACAAACGAGGTGTTAGCACCGTTTTCCAGCAGGCGACGCACCAGATACGCCAGCAGCGTTTCATGGGTACCGACAGGAGCATAAATACGACACGGACGGTTAAGTTTGCCGTCGGCAACTTTCCCGGTGACCTGCTCATACAGTGGCTCGCCCATACCGTGCAGGCACTGGAACTCGTACTGACCCGGGTAGTAGTTCTGACCCGCCAGTTGATAAATTGCCGCCAGCGTATGGGCGTTATGCGTTGCGAACTGCGGGTAGATTAGATTCGGCACCGCCAGCAGCTTTTTCGCACAGGCGAGATATGAAACGTCGGTATACACCTTGCGGGTATAAACCGGATAACCTTCAAGGCCGTCCATCTGCGCGCGCTTGATTTCACTATCCCAGTACGCGCCTTTCACCAGGCGAATCATCAGACGGCGACGGCTGCGGGTGGCGAGATCAATCAGGTAATCAATCACCAGTGGGCAGCGTTTTTGATAAGCCTGAATAACAAAACCGATGCCGTTCCAGCCTGCCAGTTCCGGCTCGAAACAGAGTTTTTCCAGCAGATCGAGGGAGATCTCCAGACGATCGGCCTCTTCGGCATCGATGTTAATACCAATATCGTACTGACGCGCCAGCAGGGTGAGTGATTTCAGACGTGGGTAAAGCTCTTCCATTACCCGGTCATACTGGGCGCGGCTGTAACGCGGATGCAGCGCCGACAGCTTGATTGAAATGCCCGGACCTTCATAGATGCCACGACCATTGGACGCTTTACCAATGGCGTGAATCGCCTGCTGATAGGAAACCATATACGCCTGTGCATCTGCGGCGGTCAGCGCGGCTTCGCCCAGCATATCGTAAGAGTAACGGAAACCTTTCTCTTCCAGCTTGCGGGCATTGGCTAACGCTTCCGCGATGGTTTCGCCAGTGACGAACTGCTCGCCCATCAGGCGCATCGCCATATCCACACCTTTGCGGATCAGCGGTTCACCGCTCTTACCGATAATGCGGTTCAGCGAGCGTGAGAGGCTGGCTTCGTTATGGGTGGAAACCAGTTTGCCAGTAAAAAGCAGCCCCCAGGTCGCGGCATTAACAAACAGGGACGGGCTACGACCAATGTGTGACTGCCAGTTACCGTTGCTGATTTTGTCGCGAATTAACGCGTCGCGGGTGGCTTTGTCGGGAATACGCAACAACGCTTCTGCCAGACACATCAGCGCCACGCCTTCCTGCGATGACAGCGAAAACTCCTGCAATAACCCCTGGACCATACCTGCGCGACCACTGGCATTTTTTTGATTACGCAGTTTATCGGCCAGTTGATATGCCAGTTTATGCGCCTGTTCAGCAATCGGCTGCGGCAGGCGAGCTTGTTCCAGCAACATAGAAACCGCTTCGGTTTCCGGGCGGCGATAGGCAGCGGTGATCGCGGCGCGGGAAACCGACTGGGGCAAAATTTGCTCGGCAAAGTCGAGGAAAGGCTGGTGTGGTTCCTCTGCCGGAGTCGGTGCTTCATCGCTCTCATTGGCAGCGCCAGAGAGCAGCGCAGGTAGCTCCGGAAGAGTATCGCTGTTTTCCAGTTGTTCAAGATAAGAAAAAATCGCCTGCTTAATTAACCAGTGTGGCGTGCGATCGATACGTGTCGCGGCAGACTTAATACGCTCACGCGTCGCGTCGTCCAGCTTAACCCCCATGGTGGTGGTTCCCATGCCATTACTCCTGTTGTTCTGAAAGGTGCAACTTAACGTTATCGTGAAATATCCATGATGTTGCAACTTTGTGCAACCATGTTAAATGTGACCTGCGTAGCAAGCTTAAAAATGAATGAAATGTTAATAAAAGAAATCGATATGACAGGGATTAAAAAAATAACTCAGACTTTTTCTCTGCGGCAGTTAACATTTTTGAAAGGTGCAACCGCAAAAAATGTGAGAGAGTGCAACCTGATGAAAAATAGTGTCGCTGAGCACTAAAATTTAATGTAAATGGTGTGTTAAATCGATTGTGAATAACCAGCGCTTCCGGCAGGATACGGTCGCCCTGGTAAAACATAAACTCTGCTACCCCGTTCCGGTGGCAGATATAACGGCAAGTTTCGACATTGCCGATAATAATTTTTTGGAGACTTTAGATGGCTATTAGCACACCGATGTTGGTGACATTTTGTGTCTATATCTTTGGCATGATATTGATTGGGTTTATCGCCTGGCGATCAACGAAAAACTTTGACGACTATATTCTGGGCGGACGTAGCCTTGGGCCATTCGTGACGGCATTATCGGCGGGTGCATCGGATATGAGCGGCTGGCTGTTAATGGGGTTGCCGGGCGCGGTTTTTCTTTCCGGGATTTCCGAAAGCTGGATCGCCATTGGCCTGACATTAGGCGCGTGGATTAACTGGAAGCTGGTGGCCGGGCGGTTGCGTGTGCATACCGAATACAACAATAACGCCTTAACATTGCCGGATTATTTTACCGGGCGCTTTGAAGATAAAAGCCGTATTTTGCGCATTATCTCCGCGCTGGTGATTTTGCTGTTCTTCACCATTTATTGCGCTTCGGGCATCGTGGCAGGCGCGCGTCTGTTTGAAAGTACCTTTGGCATGAGCTACGAAACGGCTCTGTGGGCGGGCGCTGCGGCGACGATCCTTTACACCTTTATTGGTGGCTTCCTTGCAGTGAGCTGGACTGACACTGTACAGGCCAGCCTGATGATTTTTGCCCTGATCCTGACGCCGGTTATCGTAATCATTAGCGTTGGTGGGTTTGGCGACTCGCTGGAAGTGATCAAACAAAAGAGCATCGAAAACGTCGATATGCTCAAAGGACTGAACTTTGTTGCCATTATCTCGCTGATGGGCTGGGGGCTGGGTTACTTCGGGCAGCCGCACATCCTGGCGCGTTTTATGGCGGCGGATTCTCACCACAGCATTGTCCATGCGCGTCGTATCAGTATGACCTGGATGATCCTCTGCCTGGCAGGGGCGGTGGCTGTCGGCTTCTTTGGTATTGCTTACTTTAATGAGCACCCGTCGGTAGCAGGTGCGGTAAACCAGAATGCTGAACGTGTGTTTATCGAACTGGCGCAAATTCTGTTTAACCCGTGGATTGCCGGGATTCTGCTGTCGGCGATTCTGGCGGCGGTAATGTCAACCTTAAGTTGCCAGCTGCTGGTGTGCTCCAGTGCGATTACCGAAGATTTATACAAAGCGTTTCTGCGTAAACAGGCCAGCCAGAAAGAGCTGGTGTGGGTAGGGCGTGTGATGGTGCTGGTGGTGGCGCTGGTGGCCATTGCGCTGGCGGCAAACCCGGAAAACCGCGTGCTGGGCTTAGTGAGCTACGCGTGGGCAGGCTTTGGCGCGGCGTTTGGTCCGGTGGTGCTGTTCTCGGTGATGTGGTCACGCATGACGCGCAACGGTGCGCTGGCGGGGATGATCATCGGTGCGCTGACGGTTATCGTCTGGAAACAGTTCGGCTGGCTGGGTCTGTACGAAATTATTCCGGGCTTTATCTTTGGTAGTATCGGGATTGTAGTGTTTAGTTTGCTGGGTAAAGCGCCGTCAGCGGCGATGCAAAAACGCTTTGCCGAGGCCGATGCGCACTATCATTCGGCTCCGCCGTCACGGTTGCAGGAAAGCTAAGGGACTTAGCCTGCGGCGGTTTTGTTTGGCTTCAGCAGCGGGTTGCGCTCCCTTAATGTGCATCGCCATATAAATTGAATGGTGCAGGGGGCGGCCAATCGCCGCCACCCCCTGCACCCCGGGCTCTGGCGAACAAAATCGCCGCTGCGCGGTACCTTCAGCTTATCCCCTTCGGCTACCGGGTCGGGCGCGAGGTAATGTCCTGTAAGACGCGCCCTCAGCCCACATCCATGTGGGCTGCCCCGGCCTTCGGGGAACGCTTCAGCGACTTTGACGCCACCAACACCCGAGCTGTTATTATGTTCCGGGCAAAAAGTTAGATTTGATAATCGCGGATGGACGAAATTGCTTGATACACCCGCTTATCAGTTTTACATGGAAGCTCTGATGCATTGAGTCTGGACAGTTTTGTCGGCTGGATAAGGCGTTTACGCGGCATCTGGCAAGAACACATGGCTCGTTGTAAACAATCCCATCTTTGTACCTGGAATAATCGTTTATATTCCCTGGCATTACCTCTCTTTGTTTACATTCCAACATCATTTTATAAACATTCCGCTTGTATTTTTCTTTGCCGTAATGATAATCGCTATCACTGCGATTTACTTTTCTTTGCATAGATTGACTCAGAAAAACGTTTAAGGGTGGGTGGCATGTTTGTTCCATTTCTCATTATGTTGCGCGAAGGACTTGAAGCCGCGCTGATTGTCAGTTTGATCGCCAGCTATCTTAAGCGTACCCAGCGAGGCCGATGGATTGGTGTGATGTGGATTGGCGTGTTGCTTGCCGCTGCGTTGTGCCTGGGCTTGGGTATCTTCATTAACGAAACCACCGGCGAATTTCCGCAAAAAGAACAGGAACTGTTTGAAGGTATCGTGGCGGTGATCGCCGTGGTGATCCTTACCTGGATGGTTTTCTGGATGCGCAAAGTGTCGCGCAACGTCAAAGTACAACTGGAGCAGGCAGTCGATAGCGCATTGCAGCGTGGAAATCATCATGGCTGGGCGCTGGTGATGATGGTCTTTTTTGCCGTTGCAAGGGAGGGGCTGGAGTCGGTCTTTTTCCTGCTGGCGGCGTTTCAACAAGATGTCGGGATCTGGCCGCCGCTGGGTGCAATGCTCGGTCTTGCTACAGCCGTGGTGCTCGGCTTCCTGCTCTACTGGGGCGGTATTCGCCTCAATCTTGGTGCATTTTTTAAATGGACCAGCCTGTTTATTCTCTTCGTCGCCGCAGGGCTGGCGGCTGGTGCCATTCGCGCATTTCATGAAGCCGGATTGTGGAACCACTTTCAGGAAATCGCCTTCGATATGAGTGCGGTGCTCTCAACTCACTCGCTGTTTGGCACGCTGATGGAAGGGATTTTTGGCTATCAGGAAGCGCCAAGTGTCAGCGAAGTCGCCGTCTGGTTTATTTATCTCATCCCGGCGCTGGTGGCATTTGCTCTGCCACCACGCGCAGGGGCGACAGCGTCTCGCTCTGCGTAGCAAATATGACGCAAACTCTTGCTTAGTTACAACATACTTTAAAGGGATAGTCTCGTCATGACCATTAACTTCCGCCGTAACGCATTGCAGTTGAGCGTGGCTGCGCTGTTTTCTTCTGCTTTTATGGCTAACGCCGCTGATGTGCCGCAGGTCAAAGTGACCGTGACGGATAAGCAGTGCGAACCGATGACCATTACGGTTAACGCCGGGAAAACACAGTTCATTATTCAGAACCACAGCCAGAAGGCGCTGGAGTGGGAGATCCTCAAAGGCGTGATGGTGGTGGAAGAGCGGGAAAATATCGCCCCTGGTTTTAGCCAGAAAATGACGGCGAATTTACAGCCTGGCGAATACGATATGACCTGCGGTCTGCTGACTAACCCGAAAGGGAAGTTGATCGTCAAAGGTGAGGCAACGGCGGATGCGGCGCAAAGTGATGCGCTGTTAAGTCTTGGTGGTGCAATTACTGCATATAAAGCGTATGTCATGGCGGAAACCACGCAGCTGGTGACCGACACCAAAGCCTTTACCGACGCTATTAAAGCAGGCGATATCGAAAAAGCAAAAGCACTGTATGCGCCGACGCGCCAGCACTATGAGCGCATTGAACCGATTGCTGAACTGTTCTCCGATCTGGATGGTAGCATTGACGCCCGTGAAGATGATTACGAGCAAAAAGCCGCCGATCCAAAATTCACCGGTTTCCACCGTCTGGAAAAAGCATTGTTTGGCGATAACACCACTAAAGGGATGGATAAGTATGCCGACCAGCTTTATACCGATGTGGTCGATTTGCAAAAACGCATCAGTGAACTGGCTTTCCCACCTTCAAAAGTGGTCGGCGGTGCAGCCGGACTGATTGAGGAAGTGGCAGCCAGCAAAATCAGCGGTGAAGAAGATCGCTACAGCCACACCGATCTGTGGGATTTCCAGGCTAACGTTGAAGGCTCGCAGAAAATTGTCGATCTGCTGCGTCCACAACTGCAAAAGGCCAACCCGGAACTGCTGGCAAAAGTCGATGCCAATTTCAAAAAGGTCGATACCATTCTGGCGAAATACCGTACTAAAGACGGTTTTGAAACCTACGACAAATTGACCGATGCTGACCGTAATGCGCTGAAAGGGCCGATTACTGCGCTGGCGGAAGATCTGGCGCAACTTCGCGGTGTGCTGGGGCTGGATTAAACGTTATGCAGTATGAAGATGAAAACGGCGTGAATGAACCGTCACGCCGACGTTTACTGAAAGGGATTGGTGCGCTGGCGCTGGCGGGAAGTTGTCCGGTCGCTCATGCACAAAAAACGCAAAGTGCACCGGGCACGCTTTCACCGGATGCACGCAATGAGAAACAGCCGTTTTATGGTGAGCATCAGGCAGGGATCCTGACGCCACAACAGGCCGCAATGATGCTGGTGGCGTTTGATGTGCTTGCCAGCGATAAAGCCGATCTTGAAAGGTTGTTTCGCTTGTTGACTCAGCGTTTTGCTTTTCTGACTCAGGGCGGAGCGGCACCAGAAACGCCAAATCCGCGCCTGCCTCCACTCGATTCCGGCATTCTTGGCGGCTACATTGCGTCCGATAATCTCACCATAACGTTATCGGTGGGCCACTCATTGTTTGATGAGCGGTTTGGCCTTACACCGCAGATGCCGAAAAAGTTGCAGAAAATGACGCGTTTCCCCAACGACTCGCTGGATGCGGCGTTATGTCATGGTGATGTGTTGCTACAAATTTGCGCCAACACCCAGGACACGGTGATCCATGCGCTGCGCGATATCATCAAACACACGCCGGATTTGCTCAGCGTGCGCTGGAAGCGGGAAGGGTTTATTTCCGATCATGCAGCGCGTAGTAAAGGCAAAGAGACGCCGATTAATTTGCTGGGTTTCAAAGACGGCACTGCCAATCCCGATAGCCAGAATGATAAGTTGATGCAACAAGTGGTGTGGGTGACGGCAGATCAGCAGGAGCCTGCGTGGACAATCGGCGGCAGCTACCAGGCGGTGCGGTTGATTCAGTTTCGGGTGGAGTTTTGGGACAGAACGCCACTGAAAGAACAGCAGACGATTTTTGGTCGCGACAAACAAACCGGTGCGCCGCTGGGAATGCAGCATGAGCATGATCTTCCCGATTACGCCAGCGATCCGGAGGGGAAGGTGATTGCGCTGGACAGCCATATCCGGCTGGCGAATCCCCGCACGCCAGAGAGTGAGTCCAGCCTGATGCTGCGTCGTGGCTACAGTTATTCGTTGGGCGTCACCAACTCCGGACAACTGGATATGGGGCTACTGTTTGTCTGCTATCAACACGATCTGGAAAAAGGCTTCCTGACAGTACAAAAAAGGCTCAATGGCGAAGCGCTGGAGGAATACGTTAAACCTATCGGCGGCGGTTATTTTTTTTCGCTGCCGGGAGTGAAGGACGCGAACGATTATCTCGGAAGCGCGTTATTGCGGGTTTAATGTGTTTAGGCGGATAAGGCGTTCGTGCGCAGATGCCTGATGCGACGCTTGCGCGTCTTATCATGCCTACAATCGGTGCGGGTTTGGTAGGCTGGATCAGGCGTTCACGCCGCATCCGGCGTTCGTGCGCTGATGCCTGATGCGAATCCTGCTGAAAGCACACAGCTTTTTTCATCACTGTCATCACTCTGTCATCTTTCCAGTAGAAACTAATGTCACTGAAATGGTGTTTTGTAGTTAAATATAAGTGAATATATTGTTGCAATGAATGCGAGATCTGTTGTACTTATTAAGTAGCAGCGGAAGTTCCCGGCAGTGATAGTCAGTCACTATGGAGATCGCGGATGGTAACGTCCTGTTCTGGACAATGTTTTGTTAAGCAAGGCTCCACCACTCGCGGAGATTTCTCCTCCGGTAGCAACTTCGTCACTCTGTATTTTTCTCACTTCCTCTCTTTACTCGTGTTACCGACGCCGCAAACGGTGTGCGTAGCCGTTTTTCGGCATTTTATCCAAAAGCAAACTATGGCTTACAAGGAAGCCAACCCTCTGATGTTCGTGCGCATAATCGCGCTGCCAACGGCGCGTGTGATGAATACAAACAACTCAAGGTGCTCTCCATGGGAAGACAAAAAGCAGTGATCAAAGCTCGTCGCGAGGCAAAACGTGTGCTGAGACGGGATTCGCGCAGCCATAAGCAGCGTGAAGAAGAATCGGTCACCTCGCTTGTGCAGATGAGCGGCGTAGAAGCCATTGGTATGGCCCGCGACAGTCGCGATACCTCGCCCATCCTCGCGCGAAATGAAGCGCAATTGCACTATCTGAAGGCTATTGAGAGTAAGCAGCTGATATTCGCCACGGGCGAAGCCGGGTGCGGAAAAACCTGGATCAGCGCAGCAAAAGCGGCAGAGGCCCTGATACATAAGGATGTCGACAGGATTATCGTCACCCGTCCAGTTCTGCAAGCCGATGAAGATCTTGGCTTCTTACCTGGAGATATCGCAGAAAAGTTTGCTCCCTATTTTCGTCCGGTCTACGACGTGCTGGTCCGGCGCTTAGGGGCTTCCTTTATGCAGTACTGCCTGCGACCGGAAATAGGGAAGGTGGAAATTGCGCCGTTCGCCTATATGCGTGGACGTACCTTTGAAAATGCAGTCGTCATTCTTGACGAGGCGCAGAATGTGACTGCCGCGCAAATGAAAATGTTTTTAACCCGCCTCGGGGAGAACGTGACGGTTATCGTCAACGGTGATATCACGCAATGCGATTTGCCTCGCGGCGTGCGCCCCGGATTAAGTGACGCGCTGGAACGTTTCGAAGAAGATGAAATGGTCGGGATCGTCCGATTCGGTAAAGAGGATTGCGTACGTTCGGCACTTTGCCAACGTACGCTACATGCATACAGTTAAGTGTATTATCGGCGCAGAGCCCGGGCGAACCGGGCTTTGTTTTGGGTGTTTACGCCCGGACTAGCGCTTTTTCTGAAACCACCATTTTTATTTGCCCCTGCCTGGTGAAGTGTACGCTCATCCTGTGGCTTTTTTGTAGTTGCTGATAGAGCTCATCAGGTATTGCTAAGCTCTCAGCATATTCTTGCGGCGTATATTGGTAGGCTGCATGATGCTGCTGTTTTTGAAAACGTAGCTTATTGTACAGCGCCCAGACAATTAACACGACGGCATTCGCCACTGCCAGCAAAAAATAGAACTGAAGTCGGCTTCTGGCCTCGCTTTGCCAGTAATAACCCGTCAGCAGATCCATGGCGAATAAGAATATGAACAAAGCAAATAATGTCCATAAGATGGTTGTGGCAACATAATCAACCATTAAACGTACTGGCGATTGTCGGGTCGTAATAATTAAATTGTTCATATTAACCTCTCAGAATCCCGCGATCGGGACTTACCCAACGGGCGCGTTGCTTTTTAGGCATCAACATGACTCGTGTAAATGATACCAATGTCGTTGCCAGACTCAGCATCCAGAAAATAACCGGGAACCAAATAATCCAGAAAAGCGATGAAGTCAGATTATGCTCATAGCGATTCTCGATCATCAGGCTGACAATAAATTGCAGTAAACATAACGTACACAATAATATTCCGGCAGTATGTGTCGCAGCGATATGTGTCAATTCAATATTTAACGGTACACCGGCAAGTTGGACTGCGTAAATAATGAAACCGACCAGGCAAGTGAAGGCCCATATTGTCGTCAGGCAGTATTCAAAAAACAGCGGCCACATTCGAAAGTTTTCTTTGCGCCACAACCTTGTCATATTTTTGAGGAATACTTCTGCACCGCCCTGAGCCCAGCGCAGGCGCTGTTTCCACAGCCCTTTTAACGTTTCAGGCATTAATATCCAGCACAGCGCCCGTGGCTCGTAAAAAATCGCCCACTGATTCAACTGCAGCTTCCAGCTAATATCAATATCTTCGGTGATCATATCGTCACTCCAGTAACCCACTTCTGCCAGGGCGCTGCGACGAAATGCGGCAATAACACCGGAAACGGTAAATACGTTTCCATAGATACGCTGGGTTCGCTTGATCAAACCAATAATTGAGGAATACTCGCCAACCTGAATTTTACCCACCAGGGTAGAACGTGTTCGAATACGAGGATTACCGGTTACGGCACCCACACGCGGGTTGTACAACATCGGTTCCACAATATATGCCGCCGCATCGCGGTCTAATAACGCATCGCCATCAATGCACACCAGATATTCACTTTTCGCCGCGGCAGCTCCGGTTTTAAGCGCAATGGCTTTCCCCTGGTTTTGCGCCAGATGAATGACCCGCAGGTGGGGAATTTGTGCAGCCATGCGATCCAGGATGGCACGGGTTTTGTCTGTTGAACCGTCATTTACGGCAATAACTTCAATGTTCTCATAACGCTGTGCTAAAGCGGCGTGTATGGTTTCCTCAACGTTTTTCTCCTCATTAAAACAGGGAATGATAATGGAGATAGACGGATTATCTTTCAACTGGGGAGCTGGTGCGTTTTCTCCCCACGGCCAGTGGCGTTCACGATAGACCCAGAAATAGACGCCGCCAACAATCCACATGATGGACATAAAAAACGGCCAGAAGAAAACGAACCTCATCATCAGTTCACCAGAGTGAAAGTACGCTACGCATAGGGGTATGCATAACACCAGACATAATATAAAAAACGATACGATGCGATTAATCATTTTTCGGATACCAGGCTGTTGAAAACTCAGGACGAATAACGTCTATTTCAGGTTGGTTATGCAGAAAATTGTCGGGATAATAACCATAGTTTTTCACTCCATTCAGTTGTAATAGGCTCATCCAGTGAGCGAGTTGTTGCGAAGAAATAGCCTGATGCTGACCATTTTTCTGCCAGTTTTGTGCCTGTAATTCTAAAATAGATTTGTCTTTAGCCTGAGGGATGTTTTTAATTTGATTGGTCAATTGTATTAACCATTGGTCAGCCGATTTTTCTGCGACACCTTCCATATAAGGCATAGCCATAATAGCGGTCCAGTCATAGCTTTTTAGGAAATCAGCATAATTCTGTGCAAACCAGGCTTCACTTTCAGGTTGTATTACCGGAAGTGCAAAAATATTTCGTGCAGTTTTAACATGTGGACCGCGAATGGCTTTTACGCGCGCACTAAGTTCTAAAGTGAAGTCAGTTAACGCACGACTTTTAAAGCGGGTCCACTGTTTAAATTGCTCCGGGTTTTGTCGAATTTCGCTCAGACTCCCGCTAAAGCCTGCTTGCTGATAAGCCGTGATAGCCGGTGCACTGGCATCTTCATAATCTGAAAGCAAAGCATCATCGTGGAACAATATGCCATCAAAAGCAGCATGTCCGGCAAGATCTTCATATAACATGCCAACTTGTGCTCTGACTCTGTCATCGAAAGGAGAGAGACGGCGATATTGTTCAGGATGAATTTGTGCTTTTTTCTCCCCAGTCGGTAAGTATTTTACTCGCGTTAATGTGGGATCTAAATCCCAGCTTAATACCGGCATCCACGCATAGATGTTTACACCTGAGCGGGTACGTAATTGCCAGGCAACCCGACTAAAAATATCTGCTTTCATTGGTAGCAAACGATTTGGAAACCAGACCTCTTTGACCAGCCCATCACCATCGGGATCAGCAAATGCCTGCAAATACACGGTTGATATTTGCATATCTTTCACCCGCTGAATTAGCACATCAATATTGCGATCCATTTGCTGGCGGTTTTCGTCATAAACGTAATCAAGATCGATATGCATTATCCGTTGTGGTGATTTTTCCTGTACGGTAATAATTTGCTGGGCAAACTCTTTTAATGAGGGATTATTGGCGATTAATACTCGCGGAATGGAATCCAATTGTGACGCATTTGCCAAACCTGATTCAAGGGTGAAGAACATGTCATAACCGAGTTTTTTTAATTCCTCTATCGCTATGCCATTCGCTTCGCCATAAGGCCAAACAAAAACGTGTGGATTTACCTTAGCCTTTGTACGCAGGTATTCCGTCATTTTTACAGCATCCAGACGAATTCTTTCCCGGTATTCTGCTGCGGTTTCATACCGTGCGTGGTCAGTAAAATATGCACGATTTACATATACAGGCAATAAGCTGCCGGTGGCATTAGCCTGAATACCGTAGTGAGAATTCCATGTATGAGAAGCGACCTCAACGAGCCGGGAACGCGCAACTTCTCGCACTTGTTGCCACGTGGCAAAATATTCTCGATCGACCATCTCATCGCCAAATTTTACTTGTTCATCCGCTGGCGTATCGACCCAACTGCCGACGGGGGCCCATACAGCAGGCCACTGGAAGGCCTGAAGAATTGGGAAGACGCGGGTATAAAAACTCTGGTAGCCGTCATCAAAAGTTAGCACTACTGCTTTTTCCGGTAGCGGCTTTCCTCCTTGATGTGCTTCACGAATTTGAGCAATACTGACCGGTTGATAACCGTTCTCGCGCAGCCAGGCAAATTGTTCACGCAGTGCTGATGTCCGCACTGACATAAAACGCTGGTCGGCAGCTTCGTCTTCAACGTTATGCCATGAAATCGCCACAAAACCATTATGCGGCCACGGTTGCTCGGCGAGTAAAGATTCGCGATCCTGTGGCGGTATAAATGATGTTCTTGACTGGCTAATGCACGCAGTGAGCATAATTATACTCACCAGCATCAGGAGATATTTATTTCCATTACGTAACATATTTATCCTTAAAATCTGAATGTCATATCGAATTCAACGTATAAGTTGTGTTCTCTGTCACCGTCATAAGGTCGTTTTTCCCAGCGTAGCGTTGCGCCAGCATCAATCACGTCATTCCAGCTAATGCGTTGCCCGTAGCCGAGTTGGGTGACGACATCCGTGCCATAATGTTTTTGCCAGGAGGCACCAACACCTGCGCTGAAGATTTGCTCCCAGCTATTTTCATAGCTACGCCATAACAAATGACTTGCCTCAAATGCCGGAACAATATCGAACGTTTTTATAGGGTTGTAGTATGGAGTGTCGTGTTCTGTATTTTGTTCGTAATACAGATTGGGTAGGAAATCGACAATCAAATATGGTGAAGACCAGATGCGTTCCTGACCCTCAAGTGAGACTTCATGACGCTGATTACTGTCAGAAAAATCAGTGAAAGCCCAGGAGACACCGTACTTACGCCGCTCATTTTGATACCAGCGAACATAAGCCTGTGCACTGTTGCCTGTAACACCATTTTTCATTGCCCGTAATGGAACGCGGTGAGAGAGGCGTTCCAGTTGCGAACCAATACGCCAGTTATCATTAAAATCATACCAGCCAGACAGGCGCGCGCCGGGTTTATGCTCATGATTGAAAAAGCGTTCGGTGTACTCCGCCTCAAGCCAGATATTACGTGACCGCCACTCAACACCCGCAAGCCAGTCGCGAATAATCCCTTTTCCTTCGCTAAATTGTCCATCGGCATAACCGAATCCAGCAAAACCGCGCCAGTTATCATTCAGCGGTGGTGAATAAACGATGGTGGTTAAGTCGACATCATGTTTGCCACTATCCGGACCTTCGGCATCAATTCCTGTTGAGCCAGCGATACGAAGCTCTGCAAGATTATGTACATCAACCGCACGTTTTAAACGTACAACGCCGGGATCTTGCGGTTCACGTTCGACAACATCGTGCGTTAAGACCGCTGCCTGCTGCCATTCTTGTAACGTTAATGCTGTCCAGGCTTGTTCAACCTCCAGATTAATATTACGTGGCTCGATCACTTCTGCTTTTTTTAATTCATTTTCTGCCGCACGAGGCCAACCGCGGGCTTGTAACACACTCGCGTAATCAATGCGCAGTCCCTGATTTCCTGGTGCGTTATAAGCAAGCTCTCTGGCTGTCATTTCAGCCTGAGGAAGATCATTACTATATTTTGCTACGGTTGAGAGAAACGAATGCCCCTGTAACCAGGTATCATTCGGGATGCTCGTAGGCGTGCCCATTAACCGAAGGAAAGGCGGCGAAGTATTAATGGTATGTTGGGTGACAGTTAGCGCGCCGGGATAATTTTCACTCTCCAGGTGGCTGTAAAAGAGATCCGCAAGTTCTTCATCGGATAAATCCGGGGCAATGGTCTCCTTGTGATAAAAGAGCTCTGTCATTATTGACTGTGCTTTTTTTGGCTGATGTTCTTTGAGATAAGCCGACGCAACCCAATATTGCGCCCAGGGCGGAATAATTTGCCCCGTCTTTTTTAAACGCTGATAGTGAGAAATAACGTCTTTATAACGATCGCGAGTTAATAACGCGCCAAGATGATCAACCTGAATACGCTGGTACTGGGCAGTGCGGTCAGGGTTATCATGCCACAGAATTTCTAATGCAGCGTATTGGGCGAGGGCCCGATCGGCAATGGCATAACGTTCACTTTCACTGCGCGTAGGCATAAATGACAGTCTGACCAGTTCGGCATGAATATCAGCGCGAATATCTGGCGTTAAATTGGCATCGTCAATCGCGGCAGCAAGTTGATTATTCCGTAATGCCTGCACGTATTCTGTGGGATATTGTTGCGTTAAGGCATTTTCAGGTAATGACCCTGTCATCGCCCGTAATTCATCCTCATGCCGCCCCGCCAGTTTATAGATATAGGCTTCTGCGAGTAAATTAGCTTTGTCCGGTGCTCCAGAGTTAAGCTGCTTAAGTTTAACCAGCGCAGAATCATAGTGACCCGCATCTGCCAGGGTTAAAATTTGTCCCCGTTGATAATCCTTATTTTGCGACTCCAGAGAGAGTGCCTTTTGCCACAGTGTAAGCGAGTTTTGCCATTGTTGCAGGTTACGATAAGCGACGGCGACAGCTGCATAACCACGCGCTGGTAATTGCTGATGACGGTAGCGGTTGTAAACGGTAATAACCTGTTTATCTTGCCCGGCCCATAAGGCAATCTGTAACCAGTCAGCAATTTGGTTATTACTGAGTGCTGATTTTTGTGCAAACCATAACAAAGCTGGCTGAGTATTTCCCTTGCGAGCTTCGATAATCAATGCATCATAGGCATTATTAGCAGCACTCTTCGCCGCGGGACTCGCTGCTAAAAATGCGGCAGTAAGAATTTTCAAAGCCCATTTGGTTTTCGGGCACCTTTTTCTGCTACTTGAATACATCCTGTATTACTCCATGTATTGCTAAAATCTCTCTCTGTATCTAATTACAGGTAACTGAAACGAAAGATATTTTTTTTTGCACATCATAATCCGTTATTAAACGCGGAAGAGAGACGTGAATTGTTGATGATGAGAAGAAGAAATGATGAGTAGAGTATCCATATAAAATCCTTTTCTCGCCCGAAAATCCATTCCAATGATGAGGAACTTCAGGAATACGGCATAAATCCCAATGCCTTTTTCAAAATAAATTAGGATTAAAATAATTAAATCAGTAAATTCCGATGCATGATATCGGATTTTTCGAAAGTCCTGATGAAATGCAGCGTTACTGTACTCACGGATTCAATTGTTATTCCTAATATATCTATGAATTAATGTTTTATAAGGATTTCCTTATAACCATTTATATGTATTTGCAAGCCTGTCTTGTCGCGAAGAATGTATAAAGCACTAAGGTAATAATAATTGCAGTCTGCAACTATCATCATCGGTATTGTTTGTGGGCGGAATTTCATATTGACAACAGTACGGTTCTTATATCTATTAATAATAGAAAGGGATCTACAACCTACAGATTGGTGTAGCTTTATGGAAAAAGACTATTTGAGAATTAGTAGTACTGTATTAGTGAGCTTATTGTTTGGGCTTGCTTTGGTTTTGGTGAATAGTTTGTTTAATCAGCCAGGCGTTGAGGAAGTTGTTCCACGATCAACCTATCTGATGGTAATGATTGCTTTATTTTTTATCGATACTGTTGCATTTATTTTTATGCAGTTGTATTTCATTTATGACCGTAGGCAATTTTCAAACTGTATACTTAGTTTGGCTTTTCTGAGTTGTTTGATTTACTTTGTTAAAACCGTCATTATCATTCAGCAAATTATTGAGGGGCGTTTGACAAGCAGTGTTGTTCAAAATGACATTGCAATCTATTATTTGTTTCGTCAGATGAGTTTGTGCATATTAATATTTCTGGCATTGGTGAATAAAGTTAGTGAAAACACAAAACAGCGCAATTTATTTTCCAAAAAAATGACTTTGTGCATAAGTTTGTTTTTTGTTGTTGGGGGGCCGATAGTTGCTCACATACTTTCTAGTCATTATGAGAGCTACAATTTACACATTGCCGAGTTAACCAATGAAAATGATCAGGTGGTTTGGAAAACATCATATGTTACCATAATGATTTTCATGTGGTTAACCTTGCTTTCAGTTAATCTATACTTTAATGGTTTACGCTGTGATATCTGGAATGGAGTGACGGTGATTGCTTTTTGTGCCGTACTGTACAATGTCTCTCTTTTATTTATGAGCAGGTATAGCGTGTCCATTTGGTATATTAGTCGCACTATTGAAGTAGTCAGTAAGTTAACCGTTATGGTAATATTTATGTGCCATATATTCAGTGCGCTACGAGTAACAAAGGACATTGCACATCGCGATTCCTTAACCAATATATTTAACAGAAATTATTTTTTTAATGAACTGACAGTTCAATCAGCATCGGCCAAAAAAACGCCTTATTGCGTCATGATTATGGATATCGACCACTTCAAAAAAGTCAACGACACCTGGGGGCATCCGGTTGGCGATCAGGTGATAAAAACAGTGGTGAGTATCATTGGGAAAAGCATACGGCCAGATGACCTTTTTGCGCGCGTCGGCGGCGAAGAGTTTGGCGTCTTGCTGACGGACATCGATACTGAACGTGCGAAAGCTTTAGCGGAAAGGATTCGGGAAAATGTTGAGCGTTTAACTGGTGATAATCCTGAATACGCCATACCACAAAAAGTGACGATTAGTATTGGCGCTGTTGTGACTCAGGAAAATGCGTTAAACCCGAATGAGATCTATCGACTGGCTGATAACGCACTATACGAGGCGAAAGAGACCGGGCGTAATAAGGTGGTAGTAAAAGAGGCAGAAATTCTTATCAACCGCAAGGATGATGAATGAGTCTGTCGCTAGTTGTCGGCCTCCGCCTGGGGCTTCTCATCCCCCCGGTCTATGCAATATACGAAAAAAAAGCTCGTACTTTCGTACGAGCTCTTCTTTAAATATGGCGGTGAGGGGGGGATTCGAACCCCCGATACGTTGCCGTATACACACTTTCCAGGCGTGCTCCTTCAGCCACTCGGACACCTCACCAAATTGTCGTTCCTGTCTTGCTGGAACGGGCGCTAATTTAGGGAAATCATGACCTGAGGTCAACAAACTTTTTTAAAAAATCGCTCGATTATTCAAACTTCAATCAATATGCAGTTTTAATAAGCGAAATTTGCTTTTTTTGCCACCGACCACGGATTTGTTATGCTGGTGGTCTTTGTAGATCATAACGATAAGTGCGAATAAATTTCGCACAACGCTTTTCGGGAGTCAGTATGGATATCATCTTTTATCACCCAACGTTCGATACCCAATGGTGGATTGAGGCACTGCGCAAAGCTATTCCTCAGGCAAGAGTCAGAGCATGGAAAAGCGGAGATAATGACTCTGCTGATTATGCTTTAGTCTGGCATCCTCCTGTTGAAATGCTGGCAGGGCGCGATCTTAAAGCGGTGTTCGCACTCGGGGCCGGTGTTGATTCTATTTTGAGCAAGCTACAGGCACACCCTGAAATGCTGAACCCTTCTGTTCCACTTTTTCGCCTGGAAGATACCGGTATGGGCGAGCAAATGCAGGAATATGCTGTCAGTCAGGTGCTGCATTGGTTTCGACGTTTTGACGATTATCGCATCCAGCAAAATAGTTCGCATTGGCAACCGCTGCCTGAATATTATCGGGAAGATTTTACCATTGGCATTTTGGGCGCAGGCGTACTGGGCAGTAAAGTTGCTCAGAGTCTGCAAACCTGGCGCTTTCCGCTGCGTTGCTGGAGTCGAACCCGTAAATCGTGGCCTGGCGTGCAAAGCTTTGCTGGACGGGAAGAACTGTCTGCATTTCTGAGCCAATGTCGGGTATTGATTAATTTGTTACCGAATACCCCTGAAACCGTCGGCATTATTAATCAACAATTACTCGAAAAATTACCGGATGGCGCGTATCTCCTCAACCTGGCGCGTGGTGTTCATGTTGTGGAAGATGACCTGCTCGCGGCGCTGGATAGCGGGAAAGTTAAAGGCGCAATGCTGGATGTTTTTAATCGTGAACCCTTACCGCCTGAAAGTCCGCTCTGGCAACATCCACGCGTGACGATAACACCACATGTCGCCGCGATTACCCGTCCCGCTGAAGCTGTGGAGTACATTTCTCGCACTATTGCCCAGCTCGAAAAAGGGGAGAGGGTCTGCGGGCAAGTCGACCGCGCACGCGGCTACTAATAAAGCATCAGGATTCCTGCTATCCTTGGCGGGAATTGAATACAGGAGAGAGTTATGTATCCCGTCGACCTTCATATGCATACCGTTGCCAGCACACATGCATATAGCACATTGAGTGATTACATTGCCCAGGCCAAACAAAAGGGCATTAAACTTTTTGCGATCACCGATCATGGCCCGGATATGGAAGATGCGCCACATCACTGGCACTTCATTAACATGCGTATCTGGCCGCGAGTGGTTGATGGGGTAGGGATCCTGCGCGGCATCGAAGCTAACATTAAAAATGTTGATGGTGAAATTGATTGCAGCGGCAAAATGTTTGATTCGCTGGATCTGATTATTGCCGGTTTTCATGAGCCGGTTTTTGCGCCACATGATAAAGCGACCAATACACAAGCGATGATCGCCACTATCGCCAGCGGCAATGTGCATATAATAAGCCATCCCGGAAATCCGAAATATGAAATAGATGTTAAAGCCGTTGCTGAAGCAGCTGCGAAACATCAGGTGGCGCTGGAAATCAATAATTCCTCATTTTTACACTCACGTAAGGGCAGTGAAGACAACTGTCGTGCGGTAGCTGCAGCGGTACGTGACGCTGGAGGTTGGGTGGCATTAGGCTCGGATTCTCACACCGCGTTTACCATGGGGGAATTTGAAGAGTGTCTTAAAATCCTCGACGCGGTAGATTTTCCGCCAGAGCGCATTTTGAATGTTTCTCCGCGCCGCTTACTGAACTTCCTTGAATCTCGCGGTATGGCACCGATTGCGGAATTTGCAGACCTTTAATTACTAGTAATGGAAATATATTAATGAACGAGTTTTCTATCCTCTGTCGTGTGCTGGGTTCGCTCTATTACCGCCAACCGCAAGATCCTTTACTGGTACCGCTGTTTACCCTGATTCGTGAGGGGAAACTGGCTGCGAACTGGCCACTGGAGCAGGATGAGTTACTGACGCGTTTACAGAAAAGCTGTGATATGACGCAAGTCTCTGCCGATTACAATGCGTTGTTTATCGGCGATGAATGTGCTGTGCCGCCATATCGTAGCGCATGGGTTGAGGGCGCGACGGAAGCGGAAGTGCGCGCTTTTCTTTCCGAACGAGGGATGCCATTAGCGGATACGCCAGCCGATCACATCGGTACATTGCTGCTCGCGGCTTCCTGGCTGGAAGATCAGTCAACGGAAGATGAGAGCGAAGCACTGGAAACACTGTTCAGTGAGTATCTGTTACCCTGGTGTGGTGCGTTCCTCGGCAAAGTGGAGGCTCATGCAACCACGCCTTTCTGGCGCACCATGGCACCGCTAACCCGCGATGCCATTAGTGCAATGTGGGACGAGCTGGAAGAAGATTCTGAAGAGTAAATGTGATCTGCATCACTCATAACTGCAACAGATAATTTGCCGTTGCATAAAATGTGTGCTCGATCTCATTCATGGCCGCGTTTTCTGCTATCATGCGCGGCATGAACATACTTCTCTCTATTGCAATCACAACAGGCATTCTCTCCGGTATCTGGGGATGGGTGGCTGTTTCCCTGGGCTTACTAAGCTGGGCGGGCTTCCTGGGCTGTACGGCCTACTTTGCCTGCCCGCAAGGTGGGCTGAAAGGGCTGGCGATCTCCGCTGCAACCCTGCTTAGTGGCGTGGTGTGGGCGATGGTCATTATTTACGGTAGTGCACTGGCACCACATCTGGAAATTCTCGGTTATGTCATAACCGGTATTGTCGCGTTTCTGATGTGTATTCAGGCCAAACAGCTGCTGCTTTCATTTGTTCCGGGAACGTTTATAGGCGCATGCGCGACGTTTGCCGGGCAGGGTGACTGGAAACTGGTGTTACCTTCGCTGGCGCTCGGGTTGATATTTGGTTACGCAATGAAAAACAGCGGCTTGTGGCTGGCGGCGCGTAGTACGAAGACCGCTCACCGTGAGCAGCAAATCAAAAATAAAGCGTGAGGGGCACTCACGCTTTCGCTTAAACAGTAAAATGCCGGATGATAATTCCGGCATTTTTATCTATCAGGATTCCGGTGGAACCGACATATGGCGGTATTTCACCAGAATGTCATTCTGCCGTTCTGCTTTGTTCTGCAAATCCCAAAGACCGCGGTCGATACCATCATTAATCAGGAAAATGACGCCTGTTTCGATAGCCGACATCAGGCACAGCATAACGGGTTCGTTCGAGGTGTAACCCACTTCCCCTTCCAGCAAGCGCTGGTAGTCAATAAAGCGGAAGACCCCCGCCTGAACTTCATAGGAAAGTATCGTCTTACTGGTGTTCACCGAGGAGAGGATCTCACCGGTACTCACATTGACGACACGCAGGTTCACGGCAATCTGATCAAGCTGGTATTGCGTGTCGGCACCGATCCCAAAATATCTTGCCCCAACACCGCCCGATTTAACGTTGCTTTCATAACCGATAATCGAACCTTCAACCATGATATTTGCCGCCGTTAAAGATTGCAGCGGGATTCGGTTATTAATGGCAACCGTGCCGTTTTCTTGTGCCGCACGAATAATCTTGCGCTCGTTAAGCAGGTTTTGTAAGCCCTGGCGCTCCAGCGGTATAAACCAGCGAGAATCTTTCAATGCCGTGACCAGCATTGCCGTGGCGCTTTGCGGAACAGCAGTGGAGAAGTTACTTGCCGGGTAAGGTTTAAATTGCCCGGTTTCGTCCTGAATGTTGTATACCGAAACAAAGATCTTACCCGTCGGCGCTGGCAGATGGGTCAAATCTTTGTAGCTCTGAGCACGAGGCATTAATGTCGGTCTGGCGGCTTCTTTAGGCGGGGCGGTTAAGCATCCGCTCAGTAACATGACGGCAACCAAAAGAAATAAGCGCTGCATGATTATTTTCCTTATGAAGCTGGGGCTTAAAAATCGGTTGAGTTATTTTGTAAACCCGAAACCTGGATGGTCGAGGTTTGTCCGGTTTTACGATCTGTCACGTTCAACTGCAATTGACCATCGCGGTTAGCAATATCAACAATATAATCGTTGGTCACCATGCGGCCCGGTTTACCGGTATTAATATTCGACAGTAGCCCACCTAAAATTTGTGACTGGATGGCCTGAGTAAAGTTATCTAACGCTGAGGGTGTTTCAATACCATAGTCATCGTTATAGCTCGGATCTTTATACGAGTTTTGTGCCTGGGCGCTATTTAATAAAAAAGCGCCATTATTTGGGTTACCACCAAAGTTTGGATTACGGAACTGAAAAGTCATTGTTCCAGCCCAACTTAATGGCGAAATAAGCATGAGTAGAACTACTGCATGTTTGACACGCATTGCAGCCTCCGAACAATTTTTTATTTAGAATTCATCATGCGCCAAATCGCCCGTACTTAATAACGCCTGATTTATCTGGCGACGATTTAGTGCTTCTTCAGTTTGAATCAGTGCAAAGACAACAGTTTTTTCGAAGTCTCTTTTCAACGGGAATAAAAAAGTCTGGAAAATAACGTCCTGATTGACCGTTATAGTGATCCAGCTTCCCCATCGTGCACTGGGCCTTTCATTAATCGTTAAGTTACCCGTATAGTCACTTTCCCATTTATCACTAAAGGCTCGGTAAAAATCATGGCCAATAGATGAAACAGTATGGTCAGTTAACAATCCCGGGACTTCTACCTCAACGGCGTGAAGATTCCCTGCGGCGAACAGAAATTCTGCCGCCACAATCCAGCGTAAATAACGTTTCATGGCTTTATCGCCTGAGGTTATCGTTTGCCCAGGAAACCGCTTGTGTCCGGTTTTTTACGGCTATCTTCTTGAAAAGATTATAAAGATGCGTTTTAACCGTATTTTCGCTGATGAACAACGAACGAGCGATCTCGTTATTAGACGCGCCGATACGCAGCTTATTCAGGATCTCTTTTTCCCGATGAGTAAGGAGGGCTGATTCCGTGCTGTTATAACGATAGTTACCTGAATGCGTAATCAGGTAACTGGCAAGCTTTTGCGTAAAGTAGCATTCGCCGCGCAGGACGCCTTGCAACCCATTGACAACACGTTCTTGATCCTCCATGGCATAAAAAACGCCGTTGATATGAGGCCAGTTTTCAATGTCGCGGTACGGGTAATCTTCAGGCGTATTTAGCAACAATATTTTGATATTGTTGTTTTTCCTGCTCAAAGTATCCTGCCAATAATGGATAAGCTTTTTATCCGCTTCCATCATATCCAGAAGAATAATAGAGCCTGAAGATATATCGTCCAGAGAACGTTGAATATTATGTAATTTTCCTGTAATTGCCAGCGATTGTTTAAGGTGCTGCAAGAGAGCTGTCGCCTGCAAAGAAGGTTTAGTGATCAACAATAATGTATGACCATGAATACTATGGACTTCATTAAACATGATGAAACCCCGCTTTTTTTATTGATCGCACACCTGACAGCTGCCTCTAAAATAGAAGCACCAGAAGTACTGACAGATGTTGCACTGCTGTGTGTAGTAATAGATCAGCCCTAAATGGGTAAAATATAAAACTAATGGATTACATCTGATTTCAATCTAGCCATTACAAATCTTAAATCAAGTGTTAAACATGTAACTAAATGTAACTCGTTATATTGAAATGTTAATCTTAAGGTTTTATTAAGTTTAGAAATGATAGAAAAGTTGTACATTTGGTTTTTATTGCACAATTTTAAAAAATCATACAAATGGTGCTAACTTACTAATAATGCATATAAAAAATATTTCGGTGTAGTCCTTTCGTCATGTAAAACGTTCTTGTTTTTTCTTCACACCTCCGTGGACAATTTTTTACTGCAAAAAGACGAGGTTTGTCACGGCTTGTGCGCAAGACATATCGCAGCAATCAGCGACGGGTAAGAAGAATGGCTGTCTGGTGATTTTTGATTGCGGAAAACGGAGATTTAAAAGAAAACAAAATATTTTTTGCGTAGATAACAGCGTATTTACGTGGGTTTTAATACTTTGGTATGAACAAAAAAAGAAAAATACAACGCGCGGGTGAGTTATTAAAAATATTTCCGCAGACATACTTTCCATCGTAACGCAGCGTTAACAAAATACAGGTTGCGTTAACAACCAAGTTGAAATGATTTAATTTCTTAAATGTACGACCAGGTCCAGGGTGACAACATGAAAAACAAATTGTTATTTATGATGTTAACAATACTGGGTGCGCCTGGGATTGCAGCCGCAGCAGGTTATGATTTAGCTAATTCAGAATATAACTTCGCGGTAAATGAATTGAGTAAGTCTTCATTTAATCAGGCAGCCATAATTGGTCAAGCTGGGACTAATAATAGTGCTCAGTTACGGCAGGGAGGCTCAAAACTTTTGGCGGTTGTTGCGCAAGAAGGTAGTAGCAACCGGGCAAAGATTGACCAGACAGGAGATTATAACCTTGCATATATTGATCAGGCGGGCAATGCCAACGATGCCAGTATTTCGCAAGGTGCTTATGGTAATACTGCGATGATTATCCAGAAAGGTTCTGGTAATAAAGCAAATATTACACAGTATGGTACTCAAAAAACGGCAATTGTAGTGCAGAGACAGTCGCAAATGGCTATTCGCGTGACACAACGTTAATTTCCATTCGACTTTTAAATCAATCCGATGGGGGTTTTACATGAAACTTTTAAAAGTAGCAGCAATTGCAGCAATCGTATTCTCTGGTAGCGCTCTGGCAGGTGTTGTTCCTCAGTACGGCGGCGGCGGTAACCACGGTGGTGGCGGTAATAATAGCGGCCCAAATTCAGAGCTGAACATTTACCAGTACGGTGGCGGTAACTCTGCTCTTGCTCTGCAAGCTGACGCCCGTAACTCTGATCTGACCATTACCCAGCACGGCGGCGGTAACGGCGCAGATGTTGGCCAAGGTTCTGATGACAGCTCAATCGATCTGACTCAGCGTGGTTTCGGCAACAGCGCTACTCTTGATCAGTGGAATGGTAAAGATTCTACTATGACTGTTAAACAGTTCGGTGGCGGTAACGGTGCTGCTGTTGACCAGACTGCATCTAACTCCAGCGTTAACGTCACTCAGGTTGGCTTTGGTAACAACGCGACCGCTCATCAGTACTAATACATCCTCTGTATTAAAGAAACAGGGCGCAAGCCCTGTTTTTTTTCGGGAGAAGAATATGAATGCGTTATTACTCCTTGCGGCACTTTCCAGTCAGATAACCTTTAATACGACCCAGCAAGGGGATATGTACACCATTATTCCTGAAGTCACTCTTACTCAATCTTGTCTGTGCAGAGTACAAATATTGTCCCTGCGCGAAGGCAGTTCAGGGCAAAGTCAGACGAAGCAAGAAAAGACCCTCTCATTGCCTGCTAATCAACCCATTGCTTTGACGAAGTTGAGTTTAAATATTTCCCCGGACGATCGGGTGAAAATAGTTGTTACTGTTTCTGATGGACAGTCACTTCATTTATCACAACAATGGCCGCCCTCTTCAGAAAAGTCTTAATTTGTTGAAATATCGAGCATAAGATGAATCTGGAGAGAATGGTCTGCTGCGGATCAGCCAACCTGAAAGTATGGATAACACAACCCTCAAGGATGACTAATCATTGAGGAAATAGAATAAATGTTCAGACCTTTTTTAGACTCTCTAATGCTCGGCAGTATGTTTTTTCCTTTTATTGCCATCGCAGGAAGCACCGCGCAAGGGGGCGTGATCCACTTTTATGGCCAAATTGTGGAACCGGCATGTGACGTCAGCACCCAGTCAACACCCGTAGAAATGAACTGCCCGCAGAATGGCTCTGTTCCGGGCAGAACCTATTCCAGCAAAGCGTTAATGACCGGCAATGTCAAAAACGCGCAAATAGCCTCAGTAAAAGTGCAGTATCTTGATAAACAGAAAAAGCTGGCTGTAATGAACATCGAATATAACTAAGTTTCTGAACAACTCACGTTGCTGAGCAGAAAAATGCGATTTAACCAAAAAGCCTGCTGTACACTTAAGAAACAAGAAGGTGTAAGGAGGCGTTATGAAAACGCGTATTCATGTTGTGCAGGGTGATATTACCAAACTGGCCGTTGATGTGATTGTGAATGCGGCTAATCCGTCATTAATGGGAGGCGGCGGCGTCGATGGGGCCATTCATCGCGCAGCGGGTCCGGCCCTGCTGGATGCCTGTTTAAAAGTCAGGCAGCAGCAGGGCGATTGCCCTACGGGGCATGCCGTTATTACGCTTGCAGGCGATCTTCCCGCGAAAGCCGTAGTGCACACCGTCGGGCCAGTCTGGCGTGGTGGTGAACAAAACGAAGACCAGCTTTTGCAGGATGCCTATCTCAATAGCCTACGACTGGTGGCGGCAAACAGCTATACGTCAGTGGCTTTTCCTGCAATTAGTACTGGGGTTTATGGTTACCCTCGTGCGGCAGCGGCTGAAATCGCAGTAAAAACCGTTTCAGAATTTATTACCCGTCACGCTTTACCCGAACAGGTATACTTTGTCTGTTATGATGAAGAAAACGCCCACCTCTACGAAAGACTCCTTACTCAACAAGGAGATGAATGATTTGCCCCGGCTGGCGAGCGCGGTGCTGCCACTGTGTTCGCAACATCCCGGTCAGTGTGGCCTTTTTCCTCTGGAGAAAAGTCTGGATGCGTTTGCCGCCCGGTATCGTCTGGCCGAAATGGCAGAGCATACGCTGGATGTTCAGTATTACATCTGGCAGGACGATATGTCGGGTCGGTTACTGTTTTCCGCCCTGTTAGCCGCAGCAAAGCGTGGCGTTCGCGTCCGTTTGTTGCTGGACGACAACAATACACCCGGACTTGACGACATTTTACGCTTGCTTGACAGTCATCCCCGCATTGAAGTCCGGCTTTTTAATCCTTTCTCGTTTCGCTTGCTACGTCCGCTTGGTTATATCACCGACTTTTCCCGTCTCAATCGCCGTATGCACAATAAAAGTTTCACTGTTGATGGCGTGGTTACCCTGGTGGGAGGACGAAATATTGGTGATGCCTATTTTGGGGCAGGGGAAGAGCCACTTTTTTCGGATTTAGATGTCATGGCAATAGGACCAGTTGTAGAGGACGTTGCCGATGATTTCGCCCGCTACTGGTATTGCAAATCGGTTTCACCCTTACAGCAGGTGCTGGATGTCCCGGAAGGTGAAATGGCGGATCGCATCGAGTTACCAGCATCCTGGCACAACGATGCCATGACGCATCGTTATTTACGCAAAATGGAATCCAGCCCGTTTATAAATCATCTGGTTGATGGAACGTTGCCGCTTATCTGGGCGAAAACACGTTTATTAAGTGATGATCCGGCGAAAGGGGAGGGCAAGGCAAAACGGCATTCACTGTTACCGCAGCGCCTGTTCGATATCATGGGCTCACCCAGTGAACGCATCGATATTATCTCTTCCTATTTTGTACCGACACGCGCAGGTGTGGCGCAACTCTTACGGATGGTGAGAAAAGGGGTAAAGATTGCGATCCTAACCAATTCTCTTGCCGCTAACGATGTTGCTGTCGTCCATGCCGGATACGCGCGCTGGCGCAAAAAATTGCTCCGCTACGGCGTGGAATTATATGAACTCAAGCCGACGCGTGAACAAAGTAGTACGTTACACGATCGCGGCATAACCGGTAATTCCGGTGCCAGCCTGCATGCTAAAACCTTTAGCATCGATGGTAAAACGGTGTTTATCGGCTCTTTCAATTTCGATCCGCGTTCGACATTGCTCAATACTGAAATGGGGTTCGTGATAGAGAGCGAAACGCTGGCACAGTTAATTGATAAACGCTTTATTCAGAGCCAGTATGATGCGGCCTGGCAGCTCCGTCTGGACAGGTGGGGACGGATCAACTGGGTTGATCGTCATGCAAAGAAAGAAATTGTTCTCAAAAAAGAACCCGCCACCAGTTTCTGGAAGCGGGTTATGGTCAGACTGGCATCGATATTGCCCGTGGAATGGTTATTATAAACGCGGCTTAACGGGTTGGTGCTTTATCGTTCTCACGCTTAACAACCGGTTTACCAGAGAACAAAAACTTCAGTAACGGGATGCGTAAATGAATTTCATACAGAATTATCGCAATCCCTACTACGAATATCAGGCCACAGAGAAAACCAAGCCAGTTGGAGGTGATGTGCGGTGTAATGTACGCGCCGAAAAACAGAGTTAACGGGTGGTGAACCAGATAGATAAACAGCGATGCATTAACAAAGTAAGTCACCCGCGCTGACTGGAAGTTAAGCAAACGGTGGCCGAAGGAGAAGACCACATTCACCATCCACAGACCGAGGACCATGGTGATCACCGACTCGGTTTCGTACATCCAGGCATCGCCACTGCCATAGCGCTGGTTGAGTAAGTAAGCGACAAATGCCAATGCTGCTGCAAGGGTACAGCCACGAGACGGCGTGGTAAACAAGGTTTTAAGATGAGGGAAAATGAAAGCCAGTGCGCCGAGGATAAAGAACGGCAAATAAAATAGCGTTTGCATGACAATAAAATTGAACATGCCGTTACTCAGAATGGGCGGATACACAATAAAAATCGTTCTTCTTATTACCGCATAGCCGATGCCGAGGCACAAAAAAATCACCGATAGTTTTACCATCGAGAATTTTTTATTCGTTTTATCAGAATTTTCTAAATTATTTCTGATGCGTTTAAATATCCATACGCACAGCGTCGTCATGACTACTAACACCAGTAAAAACCACAGGTGTGATATTAATTCCCAGGCCAACGTATTATATTTGTCATACAATGACAGGCCAGGCCAACTTTCCGCTTTCCCTTTGACGTATTGCAGCATAATAAATTGCGGTAATGTCAGTAGGGGGATGGCTGTTAACATCGGGATACCTACACGTTCGACACGTACTTTCCACCATTTTTTCAAGGGATAGCGTAAAAAAAGCATGTAGGAAAAGTACCCGGATATAACGAAAAATACCTGCATGCGGAACGAGTGGATGAAGTCATTAAAAAGGGTCAGCCACAATGACGGTTCGGCGCTATTCACATGCCATGTATGGCTCGAATAGATTAAAGAAATATGAAAAGGGATCCCTAACAACATCAGCCAGGCGCGGATGGAGTCGAGGAAATATTCACGTTGCGCGGGTACTGGATTCATATATGGTTAACTAATCTCGGATTTTTCGTCTTATCCCTGTCGGGTTATGCCTTTAGGCTTGTTGCCATAGCGACACCGACCTGACCGCGCCAGGCGCAGGCTTCAAGGTTTTTATGCATAGCATCATCGCTACCACTAACCAGAATGGAAGCGTCTGTAAGACGGTTGATAAATAAATTTGCTGGCAAACCCTACACGAAGTCGATGCTTCTGTCTTTAGGAGAAGCACGGAAAGTGAAAACGGTTGCAATCAGGTGCTTAATCCATGAGCCAGCGTGCTGAACGATACCGGGATTCTGTTGTCGGAATGGCTGGTTATCCATTAAAATAGATCGGATCGATATAAGCACACAAAGGGGGAAGTGCTTACTAATTATGAAACATAAATTACAAATGATGAAAATGCGTTGGTTGAGTGCTGCAGTAATGTTAACCCTGTATACATCTTCAAGCTGGGCTTTCAGTATTGATGATGTCGCAAAGCAAGCTCAATCCTTAGCCGGGAAAGGCTATGAGGCGCCCAAAAGCAACTTGCCCTCCGTTTTCCGCGACATGAAATACGCGGACTATCAGCAGATCCAGTTTAATCATGACAAAGCGTACTGGAACAATCTGAAGACCCCATTCAAACTCGAGTTCTACCATCAGGGTATGTACTTCGATACCCCGGTCAAAATAAATGAAGTGACTGCCACCGCAGTCAAACGAATCAAATACAGCCCGGATTATTTCACTTTCGGCGATGTTCAGCATGACAAAGACACGGTAAAAGACCTTGGTTTTGCCGGTTTTAAAGTGCTTTACCCGATCAACAGCAAAGATAAAAACGATGAAATCGTCAGCATGCTCGGGGCCAGCTATTTCCGCGTGATTGGTGCAGGTCAGGTTTATGGCCTTTCTGCACGCGGCCTGGCAATTGATACCGCCTTGCCATCGGGTGAAGAATTTCCACGCTTCAAAGAGTTCTGGATCGAGCGTCCAAAACCGACTGATAAACGTTTAACCATTTATGCATTGCTTGACTCGCCGCGCGCGACAGGTGCTTACAAATTCGTAGTTATGCCAGGGCGTGACACGGTTGTGGATGTGCAGTCGAAAATCTATCTGCGCGATAAAGTCGGCAAACTGGGGGTTGCACCGTTAACCAGTATGTTCCTGTTTGGGCCGAACCAACCTTCGCCTGCAAATAACTATCGTCCGGAGTTGCACGACTCTAACGGTCTCTCTATCCATGCTGGTAATGGCGAATGGATCTGGCGTCCGTTGAATAACCCGAAACATTTAGCGGTCAGCAGCTTCTCAATGGAAAACCCGCAAGGCTTCGGTCTGTTGCAGCGCGGTCGTGATTTCTCCCGCTTTGAAGATCTCGATGATCGTTACGATCTTCGTCCAAGCGCATGGGTGACTCCGAAAGGGGAGTGGGGCAAAGGCAGCGTTGAGCTGGTGGAAATTCCAACCAACGATGAAACCAACGATAACATCGTCGCTTACTGGACGCCGGATCAGCTGCCGGAGCCGGGTAAAGAGATGAACTTTAAATACACCATCACCTTCAGCCGTGATGAAGACAAACTGCATGCGCCAGATAACGCATGGGTGCAACAAACGCGTCGTTCAACGGGGGATGTGAAGCAGTCGAACCTGATTCGCCAACCTGACGGTACTATCGCCTTTGTGGTCGATTTTACCGGCGCAGAGATGAAAAAACTGCCAGAGGATACCCCGGTCACAGCGCAAACCAGCATTGGTGATAATGGTGAGATAGTTGAAAGCACGGTGCGCTATAACCCGGTTACCAAAGGCTGGCGTCTGGTGATGCGTGTGAAAGTGAAAGATGCCAAGAAAACCACTGAAATGCGTGCTGCGCTGGTGAATGCCGATCAGACGTTGAGTGAAACCTGGAGCTACCAGTTACCTGCCAATGAATAAGACAACTGAGTACATTGACGCAATGCCCATCGCCGCAAGCGAGAAAGCGGCATTGCCGAAGACTGATATCCGCGCCGTTCATCAGGCGCTGGATGCCGACCACCGTACCTGGGCGCGGGAGGATGACTCCCCGCAAGGCTCGGTAAAGGCGCGTCTGGAACAAGCCTGGCCAGATTCACTTGCTGATGGACAGTTAATTAAAGACGACGAAGGACGCGATCAGCTTAAGGCTATGCCAGAAGCAAAACGCTCCTCGATGTTTCCCGACCCGTGGCGTACCAACCCGGTAGGCCGTTTCTGGGATCGTCTGCGTGGACGCGATGTCACGCCGCGCTATCTGGCTCGTTTGACCAAAGAAGAGCAGGAAAGCGAGCAAAAGTGGCGTACCGTCGGTACCATCCGCCGTTACATTTTGTTAATCCTTACGCTCGCGCAAACTGTTGTCGCGACCTGGTATATGAAGACCATTCTTCCTTATCAGGGGTGGGCGCTGATTAATCCTATGGATATGGTTGGTCAGGATGTGTGGGTTTCCTTTATGCAGCTTCTGCCTTATATGCTGCAAACCGGTATCCTGATCCTCTTTGCGGTGCTGTTCTGTTGGGTGTCCGCCGGATTCTGGACGGCGTTGATGGGCTTCCTGCAACTGCTTATTGGTCGCGATAAATACAGTATATCTGCGTCAACAGTTGGCGATGAACCATTAAACCCGGAGCATCGCACGGCGTTGATCATGCCTATCTGTAACGAAGACGTGAACCGTGTTTTTGCTGGCTTGCGTGCAACGTGGGAATCAGTAAAAGCCACCGGGAATGCCAAACACTTTGATGTCTACATTCTGAGTGACAGTTATAACCCGGATATCTGCGTCGCAGAGCAAAAAGCCTGGATGGAGCTTATCGCTGAAGTCGGTGGCGAAGGTCAGATTTTCTATCGCCGCCGCCGTCGCCGCGTGAAGCGTAAAAGCGGTAATATCGATGACTTCTGCCGTCGCTGGGGCAGCCAGTACAGCTACATGGTGGTGCTGGATGCTGACTCGGTAATGACCGGTGATTGTTTATGCGGCCTGGTGCGTTTGATGGAAGCCAACCCGAACGCCGGGATCATTCAGTCGTCGCCGAAAGCGTCCGGTATGGATACGCTGTATGCACGCTGTCAGCAGTTCGCGACTCGCGTGTATGGGCCACTGTTTACAGCCGGTTTGCACTTCTGGCAACTTGGCGAGTCGCACTACTGGGGACATAACGCGATTATCCGCGTGAAACCGTTTATCGAGCACTGCGCACTGGCTCCGCTGCCGGGCGAAGGTTCCTTTGCCGGTTCAATCCTGTCACATGACTTCGTGGAAGCTGCGTTGATGCGCCGTGCAGGTTGGGGAGTCTGGATTGCTTACGATCTCCCGGGTTCTTATGAAGAATTACCGCCTAACTTGCTTGATGAGCTAAAACGTGACCGCCGCTGGTGCCACGGTAACCTGATGAACTTCCGTCTGTTCCTGGTGAAGGGTATGCACCCGGTTCACCGTGCGGTATTTCTGACGGGCGTGATGTCTTATCTCTCCGCTCCGCTGTGGTTTATGTTCCTCGCGCTCTCTACTGCATTGCAGGTAGTGCATGCGTTGACCGAACCGCAATACTTCCTGCAACCACGGCAGTTGTTCCCGGTGTGGCCGCAGTGGCGTCCTGAGCTGGCGATTGCACTTTTTGCTTCGACCATGGTGCTGTTGTTCCTGCCAAAGCTATTGAGCATTTTGCTTATTTGGTGCAAAGGAACGAAAGAATATGGCGGCTTCTGGCGCGTTACATTATCGTTGCTGCTGGAAGTGCTGTTTTCCGTGCTGCTGGCTCCGGTACGCATGCTGTTCCATACGGTCTTCGTCGTCAGCGCGTTCCTTGGCTGGGAAGTGGTGTGGAATTCACCGCAGCGTGATGATGACTCCACTTCCTGGGGTGAAGCGTTCAAACGCCACGGCTCACAGCTGCTGTTAGGGTTAGTGTGGGCTGTTGGGATGGCGTGGCTGGATCTGCGTTTCCTGTTCTGGCTGGCTCCGATTGTCTTCTCGTTGATCCTGTCACCGTTTGTTTCGGTGATTTCCAGCCGTGCCACCGTTGGTCTGCGCACCAAACGCTGGAAACTGTTCCTGATCCCGGAAGAGTATTCACCGCCGCAGGTGCTGGTTGATACCGATCGGTTCCTTGAGATGAACCGTCAACGCTCCCTTGACGATGGCTTTATGCACGCAGTGTTTAACCCGTCATTTAACGCTCTGGCAACCGCAATGGCGACCGCGCGTCACCGGGCCAGTAAGGTGCTGGAAATCGCCCGTGACCGCCACGTTGAACAGGCGCTGAACGAGACGCCAGAGAAGCTGAATCGCGATCGTCGCCTGGTGCTGCTAAGCGATCCGGTGACGATGGCCCGTCTGCATTTCCGCGTCTGGAATTCCCCTGAGAGATATTCTTCATGGGTGAGTTATTACGAAGGGATAAAGCTCAATCCACTGGCATTGCGTAAACCGGATGCGGCTTCGCAATAAAAACGTAGTTGCCTGATGCGCTACGCTTATCAGGCCTACATCGCTCCTGCAATGTGTTGATTTTGCAAGATTTTGTAGGTCGGATAAGGCGTTCACGCCACATCTGGCAAAAACAACGAGCCAATAAAAATACCGGCGTTATGCCGGTATTTTTTTACGGAAGAGGTATCAAATGCGTTTAATTGTGGTGAGCATCATGGTGACCTTGCTGAGTGGCTGTGGCAGCATTATTAGTCGCACTATACCGGGGCAGGGGCATGGCAACCAATATTATCCCGGTGTGCAATGGGATGTGCGTGACTCCGCCTGGCGTTATGTCACGATCCTTGATCTGCCATTCTCCCTGGTTTTTGATACTTTACTGCTGCCGATCGACATTCATCATGGCCCGTATGAGTGATTAACGTTCATCCCACTCATCAGCTGCTGCGCGTCCTTCCTCGGTATCCAGCGGTGGCTCAAGCTGAAATTCCCCCTCGTCCCATTCATGTAATGTATTCTCTTCCTGCCACTCCTGGCGGATCTCTATCTCATCATAGTCGCCATCAAAAACACTTTGCGCGGCTTCACCGCTAAGCATAGGTAAACATTCACCTTCTTCCCCTTCGTCGGCAAAAAACTCAACTTGCCACATGATGTCGCCGTCCTGCAAAACGTATTTTTGGGCATTGAACTGTTGCACATTCGCATTTTCGGCGTCGATGCCGGGGTTGTCTGCAAGAAATTCTTCGCGTGCAGCGTCAATGGCTTCTTCAAGCGTTGCGTACATGGTCATCACGATTCTCCCTTTGAGTTGATGAGGTTTCAGGGAAAAGGATAGCTGATTCTCCGCTTTTGCAAGTATGAAAGGCGAAAAATCAGTTCGATACCTGGGGTATTCGACGACGACGTAGACTGTTCCATGAATAGACTGCGTTGAATAACACTACGCCAGCAGTGACGAGAAATACCGCTCTGAAACCGTAGTTCGCTGAAATCGCTGCTCCCATCAATGGTCCGGTAACATTGCCAATATCACGAAACGATTGGTTATAGCTGAAGATACGCCCGGCGATTTGGTTGCTCGAGTTGTAAACCAACAGTGTTTGTACGGCGGGGAGTAGTGCACCATCGGCGGCACCGAGCAAAAAACGTAAAATCCCAAGTTGTAATGGCGTCTGAACGTAAGACATTGGGATCAATAGCAGTACAGAAAAGATCAGCGCCGTAATCAGGATCTTTTCGGGTCCGATTCGATCGCCAAGTTTGCCGAGTCGTGGTGCACTCAGCAGAGCCGCCACGCCTGGCACCGAGGCGATCATGCCACTGATAAAGGCGACGTTACTGACGTTACCCGCCAGTTCGCGGACATACAGCGTCAGAATGGGGGCAATTGAGCCCGTCGCCACCTGGATGATTAACGTAGTGACAAACAGGCTGAGTACCAGTTTCGGGTTTTTAAGTGATGTCACCACTTCCCGCATGTGCAGCATCTCTTTTTTGCTGACCGGCTGGAATTTTTCTCTGATGCAAAACAGGGTGACGAAAAAGCAGAGTATGAGCACACTGGCGGTAATAAAGAATACCGGACGTAAGCCGTAGCTATCAGCGAGCAGGCCGCCAGCCATTGGGCCAAGCAACGCACCGCTAACGCCGCCTGTGGAGAGCGTCCCCAGCGCCCAGCCGCTTTTATTACGTGGTACTTGTGTGGCGATAAGAGCATTAGCGTTGGGGACAAATCCGCCAAGTAAACCAAGAAGCGCCCGCAGGATCAAAAACTGCCAGATATTTTGTGCCAGCCCCATCAACACCATCACGATGCCCATGCCGAGGGCAGAGCGTAATAGCATGAGTTTTCGGCCTTTACGGTCGGCGAGTCCACCCCAAAACGGTGAGGCGATGGCCGAAAATAAAAATGTAATGCTGAAGACAATACCGGACCACATATTCAGGGCGGAGTGACCGGTAACGCCAAGCTGCTCAACGTAGAGGGGTAAGAAGGGCATTACCAGACTGAAGGCGGCACCGGTAAGAAAACAGCCTAGCCAGGCGACGATCAGGTTTCGTTTCCAGTTTATAGGGGTGTCATTTTCACAGGGTGACATAGCAATCCGCTGTTGGTGCGCCAGGCGCGGTGAACATAAGAAGAAAAGATAAGCACACTAATTATGCGCCCGACTTCCAGGGGGCGCAATCCAGAGAGCTTTTATCGCTAAATCAGGGGGATTTGCTGTGGTAATGCCGGATACCCTTCTGAAGCATCCGGCATGGGAGATTTAATAGCGTGAAGGAACGCCTTCCGGGCGTGTTTTAAAGCGACGGTGTAACCACATATACTGCTCTGGTGCCATCATGATGCATTTTTCGACCACTTTGTTCATCCACGCGGCGGTGGTTTCGGCATCATCCAGCGGCGGAGAACACTCTGGCGGCAGCATAATCAACTGATACCCTTTGCCATCTGGCTTACGGCGTGGAACGAAGGGCACCAGACATGCGCCGGACATCCGTGCCAGCATCCAGGTTCCGGTCGTGGTCGCAGCCTGCTCAACGGCAAACAACGGGACGAAAACGCTTGAGCGCGGGCCGTAATCATGATCCGGTGCGTACCAGACCACTTCGCCTTTTTTCAGGGCTTTAATCATGCCTTTTAAATCTTTGCGGTCGAGCATCGATTTATTTGAGCGCAAACGGCCCCAGGTTTGTAGCCAGTCAATCAGTGGATTATCGTTCGGGCGGTAAACGCCAATCCCCGGTTCCTGCATACCAAACTGCCGCGCACCCAGCTCCAGTGTCAGAAAATGGATGCCAACTAACAGGATGCCGCGTTTTTGCGCCTGCACGTCACGAATGTGTTCCATGCCGATCACTTCCGTCCAGCGGGCGATTCTGCGGTCCGGCCAGAACCACGCCATGCCAGTTTCCATCAGTCCCATGCCAACGGATTCGAAATTCTTCACCACCATTTTACGGCGTTCTTGTTCGCTCATTTCCGGGAAGCACAGTTCCAGGTTGCGATGCACAATTTTTGCGCGTCGTTTCATAAAACGTAACGCCAGTTTTCCTAATCCACAACCGAGGCGGTAGATAACCGGGTAGGGCAATTGCACGACTAACCAAAGTACGCCAATACCCAACCAGGTTAACCAATAACGCGGATGAAGCAGTGCGGTGGAGAACTTGGGTAGATTCGTCATATCAATCCTGTTTTTCAACCTATTCGGGCAATTGTATGTATTGTCGCATTTTTTCGCCCGCAACCAAAATTTGTGGCTGAAGACTGGGCGAAATTGCCGCGCTTGTAAATAATAAATAATTTTTAATGCGCAAATGTAGCGTAAAATGTGTGGATGTTAATTATCGATAGTTGCTATATCATGCCGCGGATTTTTACTTTCCCATCTCGCAGGAACCGTACACCATGCCAGTGTTACACAACCGCATTTCCAACGACGCGTTAAAAGCCAAAATGTTGGCTGATAGCGAACCGCGAACCACCATTTCGTTTTACAAGTATTTCCACATCGCCGATCCTAAGGCGACCCGTGAAGCTTTATATCAGCTGTTTACCGCGCTGGATGTTTTTGGGCGAGTGTATCTGGCGCATGAGGGCATTAACGCGCAAATCAGCGTACCTGCGAGCAATGTTGAAACATTTCGCGCGCAGCTTTATGCCTTCGACCCGGCTTTAGAGGGCTTACGCCTGAATATCGCGTTGGATGATGACGGGAAATCCTTCTGGGTACTGCGCATGAAGGTCCGCGATCGTATCGTTGCCGACGGTATTGACGATCCTCACTTTGATGCCAGCAATGTGGGTGAGTATCTGCAAGCGGCGGAAGTGAACGCTATGCTTGACGATCCCGATGCATTGTTTATCGACATGCGTAACCACTATGAGTATGAAGTGGGGCACTTTGAAAACGCGCTGGAAATTCCGGCAGATACCTTCCGTGAGCAGCTGCCAAAAGCAGTCGAGATGATGCAGGCACATAAAGATAAAAAAATCGTTATGTACTGCACCGGCGGCATTCGTTGTGAAAAGGCCAGTGCCTGGATGAAACATAACGGATTCAATAAAGTCTGGCATATCGAGGGCGGAATTATTGAATACGCCCGCAAGGCGCGCGAGCAGGGTTTACCGGTACGTTTTATTGGCAAAAATTTTGTTTTTGACGAGCGGATGGGCGAACGTATATCTGATGAGATTATCGCGCATTGCCACCAGTGCGGTGCGCCGTGCGACAGCCATACCAACTGTAAAAATGATGGCTGCCACCTGCTTTTTATTCAGTGTCCAGTATGTGCGGAAAAATACAAAGGTTGTTGTAGTGAGATTTGCTGCGAAGAAAGCGCGTTACCGCCTGAAGAACAGCGACGCCGTCGGGCAGGACGTGAAAATGGCAATAAGATCTTTAATAAGTCTCGTGGACGTCTGAATACAACACTGGGCATTCCTGATCCAACGGAATAAATATCATTGCCGGATGCGTGCCATCCGGCAACATTTCACTCTTACTTCTGCTGTACGCCTTCCACTGAAATAATCAGATCCACTTCCTGAGAAGCTGGACCTAAATCTGTCTTGATATTGAAGTCCTTGAGCTTAATTTTGCCTTCGGCCTCGAAGCCTGCACGTTTACCACCCCATGGGTCGTCGCCCTGACCAATTAATTTCGCTTCCAGTGTGACGGGCTTGGTTACGCCATTCAGCGTCAGATCGCCGGTAATATCCAGGTCGTCACCGTCTTTCTTCACGCTGGTGGAGGTGAATGTTGCCTGTGGATATTTTGCGGTATTGAGAAAATCCGCACTGCGAAGATGTTTATCGCGTTCGGCGTGGTTAGTATCGACGCTGGTGGTGTTAATTGTCACATTCACTTTATCGGCAGCTGGATTTTTTTCATCAAAGGTAAAAGTACCGTCGAAATCTTTAAAGGTGCCGTATAACCAGCTATAGCCAAGGTGCTGTATGCGGAAGTTAACAAAGGCGTGCTGACCTTCTTTGTCAATTTTGTAATCGGCGGCAACCGCTGAACCGGCAGAGAACATCAGGGAAGCGAAGGTTAAACCAAGCAGGCTTTTTTTCATTTTTTATACTCCATAGTCAGATGACGACTTTCCCAGCATGCGCTTCAGAGTGTCGTCTTTATCGATGAAATGATGCTTCAGGGCCATAAATCCGTGCATAACGGACAGTACTACGACGCTCCACGCGAGCCAAAAATGCAGGGCACCGGCAAAGTCAGCCTGTGCGCCAGCGTCGGCGAGGGTCGCGGGGACGTCAAACCAGCCAAAAACGCTGATCGGTTTACCATCGGCAGTTGAGATCAGATAGCCGCTGATGCCGATGGCGAACAGCAATAAGTACAATGCGAGATGTCCAGCCTTTGCGCCAAGACGAGTCATGGGCGAATAACTCTGCAGCGGACCCGGCGGTGGAGATATGACGCGCCACAGAACGCGAATAACCAGCCCCATCATTAACAAAATACCGATGCTTTTATGCAGTTCGGGTGCTTTGTGATACCAGCCATCGTAATAACTGAGCGTGACCATCCACAGACCTAAAGCAAACATGCCGTAGACAATAATTGCGCTTAGCCAATGGAAGGCCGCAGATATAACACCATAGCGTTCAGGGGTATTTGTGAATGACATAAGTGCATCCAAAACGAATTTGCGAGAGAAAGAAAATGGCGTGTCGGAGAATGAATTGCAACACAAAAATAACAAATTGAATGATATTTATTTTTATTTCAATAATTTTGAATTAATAATGAAAGAATCTTCATAAGTTTAGTGGGTTCAGCATCAGAGATGTCTGGTGAGTGCTGTAGAAGCAGGAATAATCTCATTCAATTTTTCACGCTAAATGAAAGGGAGATTAAATATTTGTCAGTTTATGTCAGTGCGGAAAACTAAAAATAAAACACATAGATCAGATCCATAATTGCCAACAATCCCCAGAGAAAAAGATAAAGCATCAGATGCTCGCGAATATTATTGATGAGATAGTGCAACAGCCGACGCATTAAATACTCCTGTAAAAACGGCCTCATTCTGGAGGCCGTAATGATGATTATTGGAAGCGGGAAAGCCTGAATGGCGTCAAATCAAAATCGCTTTTTTTTTCTTGCGCAAAATCGGCAGCTATTTCCCCTAAAACTGACGCAAATTTAAAACCGTGCCCACTCAGGCCGGTAATGAGCAGTGTATTATCGTGGCCGGGTAGGGTATCGATAATAAAATCTTCGTCAGGCGAATTATCATAGGTGCAGGCAGCGCCGTACAGGCAGCAACCGATACCCGGCAATACATTGCGCAAGAACGGGAAGGCTTCCGAACCATCGCTGACCACTTCCGCAAACGGAACACGTTCATCCGCTGAATGGATAACCTGGCCTCCGTTATGTTTGCCAATCTTCAACGCGTCGTTTTCTGCCGGAAAACCATAATATTGATCGCCATTGGGCAGTTCACCGGTAAACGCCGGGAATTTATTCTTCACGCTATAGCGACCATCGGCCTGATACCAGGCAAATACTTTGCGTACGGGCTGGACAGGCAGCTCCGGGAGCTGGTCTTTTACCCATGTTCCCGCGCAGACAATCGCTTTTTTCGCCTGATAATCACCGTCAGCCGTTTCAATAGTTACGCCATCATCGTCATGACGAATTGCGGTGACCGGGCAGTTGAACAGCTGCGCACAGCCCGCTTCCTTCGCCAGTTGGATCCAGGATTTAATCGCCAGTTCGCTGCGCAAAAAACCGGAATCAGTCTCAAATAAGCCGATGTAGTTGTCCGGGACGCGTATTTCCGGCCAGCGGGCCATAATCCCTTGCGCATCGAGCTTTTCAACGTTGAGTTGCCATTGTTCGGCGCTGTGGGCGACGTTGGCGAGAAATGTGGAATCAGCCGGGCCAAGGTTAATGACGCCAGAGCGTACAAAAATGGGATCTTCTTCGTTGTGGCGGGAGAGTTCATCCCACAGCGTTTGCGCGCGAAGAACCAGCGGGACATACTTTTCGCCTTCACCATAAGCATGGCGAATTAATCGCGTATCGCCGTGGTGGCTGCCGTGTTGATGTGGTGGCATATGGGCGTCGGTCATAAGCACGTTTAAACCGGCGTGGGTTGCATAATACCCGGCGGCAGCGCCTACGGAACCGCTGCCAATAATGATGAGATCGTATTTCATTTTTTTCTCTCTGCTCTCATGGTTTAAGCAGAGTAATTAACTGAATGCAGATATACAACCCAGAAATGGTAAAGGCACCGGTGAGGTGCCTTTTGGGTGGATGGTCATGTCATGTTAATGACGCCGATACTCGTTTACCGGGAAATCACCGGATTCAATTTTGGCGATTCCTGCTTCTAATATCGAAATAAATTGTCTGGCAACATCAGTGGTTAACCAGAGCGTCTGACCAACTTCAGTCCCTTCCTGCTCGGACTTATTTGGGGTCTGGTAGTGCAAACGCAACATCAGCGCATCATAGCTATCAACGGTGCTGATGTCCCACCCTACGAGCGGATGAGTCTGAATGACTTCATTATTTTTTTCCATCATGGCCCCCTAATTCGTGTTACTAGACAACGTTATTCGAGGTTCAATGCGTTTTTATCTGAAGCAACTTCAGTATACCAATAAGTAAGGGTATTCACCGAATTTTTAAAGGGGGGAACAGATAAATTTTTGCTTTTAAGATTTATATGAACAATAAAACAGCATGTCATTCATATTTTTTTAGCATATTGTGCAATTATTTTGAGGAAGTGTAGAAATTTTGTACTCGAAATTTGTAAGTAAAATAAAAAAGCCGGGGCGACCCGGCAAAAACAAAAATCACTGCATATTATTCGCTGACAAACCAGTCATCGGCGCTTTCCCACGTTTCCTGGAGAATTTCGCTAATGCGCTGTTTATCTTCTTTTGTCGCGCCAATAACCGATAAATTATTCGCTGCGGCATAACGTACCGATACGTGGCCTTCATTATCAGGAAACGCATACTGAATACGGCGGGAAAGTTCGCCAGCCAGGGCGTCAATAGCCCCAGCTGGCAATGGAGAAGTTTTCGCTATGGTGACTTCAATTCGCATAATAGCCCCCTGTTGAATATACTGGTTATTTATACAGGTAAAATAACCTAATGACAACAGGAAGCTACGATTTTTATTGTTTAACGGACCAGCGTACCGTTTCCCCGGCGAGGAATGGCACCAGTGTGTCATCAGTCAGTGCGATGCTTGCAGCAACCTGTTGTTCTTCGCGGACCAGTTCGATGAATGTGTCGTTGACAGGCAAGCCATAGAACTGCGGGCCGTTTACAGAACAGAATGCTTCAAAGTGCTGCAGAGCATTCATCTCTTCAAAGACGGTAGCGTAACTGCCCAGCGCGGTTGGGGCATTGAAGCAGCCCGCGCAGCCGCAGCTACTCTCTTTGCGATGACGTGCATGCGGCGCAGAATCCGTACCGAGGAATACGCGATTAAAACCGCTGGCGACCAGTTCACGCAATGCCTGTTGGTGAATATTGCGTTTGAGGATGGGTAGACAATACAGATGTGGACGCACGCCACCAACCAGCATATGGTTGCGGTTAAACATCAGATGCTGCGGAGTGATGGTGGCAGCCAGCCGTTCATTTCCGTTACGGACATAGTCGGCAGCATCTTTGGTGGTGATGTGCTCAAAAACGACTTTCAGCGCAGTCAGGCGCTGGCGCAGCGGTTCCATCACGCTTTCAATAAAGCGCGCTTCACGATCAAAAATGTCGATATCTGCATGTGTCACTTCACCATGCACCAGTAACGGCATACCGATTTTTTCCATGCGCTCAAGTACCGGCATGATTGCGTCAACTGACGTCACGCCGTGACTGGAGTTAGTGGTTGCGTTTGCCGGGTAAAGTTTGGCAGCGGTGAACACGCCTTCGTTAAATCCACGCTCAAGCTCATTAGGATCTAGTGAATCTGTCAAATAACAGGTCATCAGCGGGGTGAAATCGTGCCCGGCAGGTACGGCGTCAAGAATACGCTGGCGATACGCCACGGCAGCCTCAACGGTGGTCACGGGCGGAGCCAGATTGGGCATTACGATAGCCCGTCCATAAATTTCGCTGGTATACGGCACGACAGTTTTTAACATGTCGCCATCGCGGAGGTGAAGGTGCCAGTCGTCTGGGCGGCGGATCTTTAATACCTGGGATGGTGCAGTCATTAATCTCTATGCTCCGGCTGAAGGGATGTTTTTGCCGGACACAAAGGATAAGCGGAAACGTTTTCCTTTGCACGAAAAATAAAGGGCGCGAATGCGCCCTCGTGATTAATCAGTAAACGGAATGACAATTTCGCCTGGCTTCACTTCAATGCCTTTCGCCAGTTTCTTCGCCATTGCTTCGCCCTGGCTGCCATCTTCGCGCAGGACGTAAGCAGGTTGCTGGTTAAAGTAATTGCGTAATGCCTGGTTCAAATAGGGAAGCAACGTTTGCATCACCGTTTGCATTTTTTCCGGTTGTACCGTCGCATCGACCACTTCCATCTCTTTCAGGAAGATCGCGCCTTTTTCTTTATCAAACACGGGCAGCGCTTTCAGCTTCAGTTTCATGGTCGCTTTCTGGCTACCGAACAGGGAGTTCATGTCCAGATTGGCGTCTCCGGTTAGGGTAACCTTATTCGGCTCTTCGCGACCAATTTGGCTGGTCAGGTTTGTCAGAACAATATGGGCGTCAGCCACGCCGGGTAAACCGATATCTTTTGAGAAATTATTATGTTTCGCAAGCGACTGGTTAATTTCTTGTTCGGTGATGGTGTATTGGGTGAGTTGATTACAGCCAACGAGCAGGCCACTGACGATCAATGCAGCGGCAAATAAAAACTTGTTCATGGTAGTCCTCGACATGAAATCTGCGTCAATATCCTGACACAACGCAGCATGTGTCACCAGCGATAAACGCGCCAGCAGAAAAAACTGAAAACGGCGGCAACCCGCGAATACAGGCTGCCGCGGCGGGTCAGGATTAAATCGCCATTGATGATAACAAATTGATTTGTGTCTGTTTCGCCATATTATCGCGGTAATCAGCAACGCGGCTTGGCCAGTTGATTCCGGCTACTAGCGTCAGATTACGCAGGAGCGGAAATAGCTGAATATCATCTTCCGAAAGTTCGCCATTCACGGCGTTCGGTTTGACGATCAGTTTGTCCAGCGCACGTAAATCATCGCTGATATTCTTAATCAGACCGTCAGAGTGGGCCAGCAGGTCGGCAAAATTACCCGCGCTGGCCTCTTTTTTGTCGACGAAATATTTGCGCGCGGCAGGAGTAGAAAACTCATCAAATGCCGATTTGGCAAAACGCGGCAACAGCAGTTTGTTGGCGTAGCCATTGACCTTGCGCAGCCACTCTTCAATGGCAGGGGAACGTTTGCCGGTCAGTAACGGTTTGCCGTCGAGTTTATCGACATAGTGAACGATGTCCATGCTTTCTGGCATATAGCGGCTGTCATCTTTTTGCAGAATGGGAACCTGTTTTTGACCGACCATCCGGGTGGGTGTTTCTGCGTCGTCGTTGAGCAGAACATGTAATTCGACGGGGATATTTTTCAGGCCGAAAATCATGCGGGCTTTGAGGCAGTAAGGGCAGTGATCGTAAATGTATAGCTTCACGTGACTCCTCCATTTGGCTGTCAGTTCACTTTCAGTATGGAGGAGTCAGGGGGGAGTATCAAATCAGGCGTCGCGTTCAAGCAAACGACGCGCGGCGCGTTTCTGGCTAAACTGCCAACCCAGCGCAAGGAAAGTGAAGATGCCAATAATGCCCAGCATCATCCATGGAAGCTCTGGCTGGTGCGCCGATTTGCCCAGGTCAAACAGCCAGCCGCCACCGATATAACCAATAGCGCCGCCAATCGCCAGACCCAGACGGCTAAACCCCATATAGCTGCCGCGAGCTCTTGCGTCTGCCAGCGAAGCACTTAAGGTTTCACGCGCAGGCTCGGCAATGATTGACCCGATATAAAACAGACAAATCAGGGTGAAAAGTTGTTGCAGACCGCTGACCATGCCCACCGGCATCATGCTTAATGACATTATCAACAGCCCAGCCATCAACCGGTGTTCCAGACGAAAATGCTTTTCACTCCAGCGGGCGATAGGATAGAGCAACGTTAACGACAGACACGCTTCAATGGCATACATCCATTTAACGGCAGAGGGCGCGCCAGCCACGTCGTTGACCATAATTGGCAGCATCAGCATCACTTGTACAGCCAGCATGTAGTAACCCGCCAGCGTCAGGACATAGGTGACAAAACGCTTGTCGCGCATCACGCGGGTCATGCCTTCGCGAACGGGCGTGCGTACAGTGGAGAGCTTCCATGCCGGTAACAACCACGCATTGAACGCTGCACACAGCACAAACAAAACTGCCCCTGTGGCGCAGACCAGGCGAAAGTCGTATTGCAACAGCCAGCTCCCCAACAATGCGCCAATGACCGCACCGGCACTGTCCTGCATCATCAACAGCGAGAAAAAACGACCACGCTGCTGTGGACGGATTAATTTCACCACCAGCGCCGAACGCGGCGGATCAAACAACGTGCCGCCGAGTCCCGAAAGCAGGCATGAAAACCACAGTAGCCACGGTTCGTGGGCGATACCCATTGTGGCGAATCCGGCGGCACGCATCAGCATACCGGTAACAATCATCGGTTTGGCACCAAAGCGGTCGGCAATTGCTCCGCCGAAAATACCCAGACCTTGCTGAATAAACTGGCGTAGGCCGAGGGCAATACCGACCATTACGGCGGCCCAGCCCATTTGATCAACGAAGCGGATAGAGATCAGCGGGAAGACAACAAAGAACCCCAGCACGACCAGCATATTATCGATGAGCAGGAAATATTTACCCAGGTTCCTGGCCTGCGACACGCGGGACATTTCCCCTCCCGGGAAATAAAAGATGAGCACTTTCTATTCTGCATTGCCGCTAAGACTTTTCCCATCACTTCGGGGACAATATTTTTTTATCAAAACGTCGCTTTGATAGAGAGTTTTTATCAAATATGTGAATAATGCAGAAAATGGCATTCTGGACTTTTCACAGGGTCTGGTTGCGCAGGTATAGTAATACTTACAGCGTATTAAAGACGTTACGGGAAGGAGTAGGTATAGAATGTTTGGCTATCGCAGTAACGTGCCAAAAGTGCGCTTAACCACAGACCGACTGGTCGTGCGTCTGGTGCATGATCGTGATGCCTGGCGTCTGGCGGATTATTACGCAGAGAATCGCCATTTCCTCAAGCCCTGGGAGCCAGTGCGCGACGAAAGCCACTGTTATCCATCAGGCTGGCAGGCCAGGCTAGGGATGATTAACGAATTTCATAAACAAGGTTCAGCTTTCTACTTTGGCTTATTCGACCCGGACGAAAAAGAGATTATTGGCGTTGCCAATTTTTCCAATGTTGTTCGTGGCTCTTTTCATGCCTGCTATCTCGGTTATTCGATTGGGCAAAAATGGCAGGGCAAAGGACTCATGTTTGAAGCCCTGACCGCAGCCATTCGTTATATGCAGCGCACCCAACATATTCATCGCATTATGGCTAATTATATGCCGCACAATAAACGCAGCGGTGATTTACTGGCGCGACTGGGTTTTGAAAAAGAAGGCTATGCGAAAGACTATCTGTTGATTGATGGACAATGGCGCGATCACGTACTGACGGCATTAACTACCCCAGACTGGACGCCCGGCCGCTAAGGAGAATCTCATGAAATATCAACTTACTGCCCTTGAAGCTCGCGTGATTGGTTGCTTGCTGGAAAAGCAGGTGACCACGCCGGAGCAATACCCGCTCTCAGTCAATGGTGTAGTCACGGCCTGTAATCAGAAAACGAACCGTGAACCGGTCATGAATCTGAGTGAATCCGAAGTGCAGGAACAGCTGGATAATCTGGTCAAACGTCATTATCTACGCACAGTGAGCGGTTTTGGTAATCGGGTCACCAAATATGAGCAACGTTTTTGTAATTCAGAATTTGGCGATCTGAAACTGAGCGCCGCAGAAGTGGCGTTAATCACCACGTTGTTATTGCGTGGTGCCCAGACGCCGGGTGAACTGCGCAGCCGCGCAGCGCGAATGTATGAATTCAGCGATATGGCGGAAGTGGAGTCGACGCTGGAACAACTGGCGAATCGCGAAGATGGTCCTTTTGTGGTGCGTCTGGCCCGCGAACCGGGTAAACGCGAAAGCCGCTACATGCATCTTTTCAGTGGTGAGGTTGAAGATCAGCCGGCGGTAACGGATACGTCGAACGCGGTTGACGGTGATTTACAGGCCCGCGTCGAAGCTCTGGAAATCGAAGTGGCAGAACTGAAACAGCGTCTTGATTCGTTGCTGGCCCATCTGGGAGATTAAAGTGAAAAAATTACGTATCGGCGTAGTGGGGTTAGGCGGCATCGCGCAAAAGGCGTGGTTACCGGTGCTGGCGGCAGCGTCTGACTGGATGTTACAAGGAGCCTGGTCGCCTACGCGCGCGAAAGCCCTGCCAATTTGTGAAAGCTGGCGCATTCCTTATGCCGATTCGTTATCCAGCCTTGCCGCCAGTTGCGATGCGGTTTTTGTGCATTCCAGCACCGCCAGCCACTTTGACGTGGTCAGTACGTTACTCAATGCGGGGGTACATGTCTGTGTCGATAAACCGCTGGCAGAAAATCTGCGCGATGCTGAACGGCTGGTGGAACTTGCGGCGCGGAAAAAACTGACGTTGATGGTCGGTTTTAACCGTCGTTTCGCACCACTCTACGGTGAGTTAAAAACGCAACTCGCCACCGCAGCCTCGCTAAGAATGGATAAACATCGTAGCAATAGCGTCGGGCCACACGATCTTTATTTCACGTTGCTGGATGATTATCTGCATGTGGTGGATACCGCGCTGTGGTTGTCGGGCGGTAAAGCCTCTCTGGATGGCGGTACGCTACTGACTAATGACGCTGGCGAAATGCTGTTTGCCGAGCACCATTTTTCGGCCGGTCCTTTGCAGATCACCACCTGTATGCATCGCCGTGCCGGAAGCCAGCGTGAAACCGTGCAGGCCGTGACTGACGGTGCGCTCATCGACATTACGGATATGCGCGAATGGCGTGAGGAGCGTGGGCAGGGTGTAGTGAATAAACCGATTCCTGGTTGGCAGAGTACGCTTGAGCAACGTGGATTTGTCGGCTGTGCGCGGCACTTCATTGAATGCGTGCAAAATCAGACAGTTCCGCAAACCGCCGGCGAACAGGCAGTGCTGGCGCAACGTATCGTTGACAAGATCTGGCGCGATGCGATGAGTGAATAAACCCTGTAACATCTGGCGGTAGCAATTCACCATAATCCAGGTAGACTATTCGCCTCTTTCAGCGCCTGCCTTGCAGGCGTTTTGCCCGTGGGTCTGGATTAGAACACCGATGAATTTATTAAAATCGCTGGCCGCCGTCAGCTCGATGACCATGTTTTCGCGTGTGCTTGGCTTCGCACGAGACGCAATTGTCGCCAGAATCTTTGGCGCAGGGATGGCAACCGACGCCTTTTTCGTCGCTTTTAAACTTCCTAACTTGTTACGCCGTATCTTTGCCGAAGGGGCATTTTCCCAGGCATTTGTACCGATTCTGGCGGAATATAAAAGTAAGCAGGGTGAAGACGCCACGCGGGTCTTTGTCTCTTATGTTTCTGGCCTGCTGACACTTGCGCTGGCGGTTGTGACGGTCGCTGGCATGCTCGCCGCACCGTGGGTGATCATGGTGACCGCGCCAGGCTTCGCTGACACAGCTGACAAATTTGCCCTGACCAGCCAGCTACTAAAGATTACCTTTCCCTATATCTTGCTGATCTCCCTGGCGTCGCTGGTGGGAGCGATTCTGAATACGTGGAACCGCTTCTCGATTCCGGCGTTTGCCCCGACATTGCTCAATATCAGCATGATTGGTTTCGCGCTGTTTGCCGCACCGTACTTTAACCCACCGGTGCTGGCGCTGGCGTGGGCTGTTACGGTCGGCGGCGTCCTGCAGCTGGTGTATCAGCTACCGCACCTGAAGAAGATCGGCATGCTGGTCCTGCCGCGCATTAACTTCCACGATGCCGGAGCAATGCGCGTGGTGAAACAGATGGGACCGGCGATCCTTGGCGTCTCTGTGAGTCAGATCTCCTTAATCATCAACACCATTTTTGCCTCGTTTCTTGCTTCCGGTTCGGTGTCTTGGATGTATTACGCCGACCGCTTAATGGAGTTTCCGTCCGGTGTACTGGGCGTGGCGCTTGGCACCATTTTGCTGCCGTCGCTGTCGAAAAGTTTTGCCAGTGGCAATCATGATGAATACAACCGTTTGATGGACTGGGGGCTGCGTCTTTGTTTCCTGTTGGCGCTGCCGAGTGCGGTTGCGTTGGGCATTCTTTCAGGTCCGTTAACCGTTTCGCTGTTCCAGTACGGTAAATTTACCGCCTTTGATGCGCTGATGACCCAGCGGGCGTTAATTGCCTACTCGGTGGGTTTGATTGGCCTGATTGTAGTGAAAGTGTTGGCTCCTGGCTTTTATTCCCGCCAGGACATTAAAACGCCAGTGAAAATTGCCATCGTTACGCTGATTTTAACGCAATTGATGAACCTTGCGTTTATCGGTCCGTTGAAACATGCCGGGCTGTCACTTTCTATTGGTCTGGCGGCGTGTCTGAATGCTTCGCTGCTTTACTGGCAGTTGCGTAAGCAGAAAATCTTTACCCCGCAACCTGGCTGGATGGCGTTTCTGTTGCGTCTGGTGGTGGCGGTACTGGTGATGTCGGGCGTGCTTTTAGGTATGTTACATATCATGCCGGAGTGGTCATTGGGTACCATGCCCTGGCGCTTACTGCGTTTAATGGCGGTCGTGCTGGCGGGGATTGCTGCGTACTTTGCTGCACTGGCGGTACTGGGCTTCAAAGTTAAAGAGTTTGCCCGCCGGACGGTGTAACAATGCATTCCGGCCTGCAGTGCAGGCCGGAGATAATCTTCAGATCGAAATCTTTTTACCGCCGCGATGGGTTGTTGAGGTCTGACCGTTCGCTCCATATAGCGTCGGTTCCTGATGCGGTTTCAACATTTCCAGCGCCTGTTGATTGCGCTCAATCTGTCCTTCCAGTAACCAGCCGTTATGTTGATTCATTTGGCGTAGTTGCTGCGTTTTCACAGTAATTTCCTGCCAGCGTTGACTAATATCAACGCTATTTGCTGCATTGGGTTCTTTCCTGCGTAACTGTTCGAGGTAATCCAGCGTCGCCAGCAGAGAGCTTTTTTGTTCTGTAATCCATTGCAACTGACTGCCGTTGATCTGCCCCATAGAGAGATGTTGCTGCTCTTGATCCATTACCGTTTTGAGATCGTTAAGCACAGCGGACATCTGGTCGAGGATCTCTGCAAGACGCGTCATACGATCAGTTACTCTGCAAGTCTTGCTGCGCTTCGTTGATCAGCGCATCGGCAATTTTGCCGGTGTCCATTTTTAGTTCACCGTTACGAATCGCCAGTTTTAACGCTTCGACACGTTCAAGATTGATATCACTGCTGCCGGGTTGCATCAGTTTTGCTTGCGCGTCGCTTAACGTCACACTGGTGCTGGTGGAGGCGGTTGTTTTTGCCGCCCGGGTGTTCGTTACCGGCGCGTCAGTGGTTTCGCGCGGTTGAACGGTGCTTACGGGCTTCAGAGGCGAAGTGCGATCAATACTCATTGTTTATTCCTCATTGAGGGCGCTTTTATCATGTGTTGCTTATTTATCGGCAAGGGACGGGTAATCTTTAACAGCTTACAGGTTTATAAGAATATTCCCATCTGCATCAACAACGCCGCTGACCACCTGTCCCGATACCATGCGCACCCGCGCATTCTGTGCGACGGCAGCATTGTTCAGCGCCTGACCTTCTGCGTTGGCGCTAAACCCATCACCGCTGGCGATCACGTTGACGCGTTGTCCCGCTTTTACCCGCCATGCCTGGCGAAACTGGGTTAACTGGATAGGTTGATCGGGTGATAGATCGCGCAGGCTAACGGCATCAACAAGTTGATTGATATCCAGCACCGTACGCGGTGGCAAGGTGTCCAGCCGTCCGCGTTTCAGTTTGACATTGCCAGCTTCCAGCTTTCCTCCCCGCACAATGGGCATTGCGGCAACCACATAATTTCCTGTGGCCTGCACATTAACCTGTAAATATCGTTTGTCGTTACCGCAGCGTGCCAACACATTCACATTGCCCCACAGGCGGGAATTATTGCTCATCGAAAGCAATGGCTGCTCGCACGGCGGTAGTAGATTGGGCGCTGTACGAATAGAAACACGAACCTCATCACTTACCCCCGCGAGCTGGGCGCTAAAAAAGGTGTGCAATTGCGATGTGAGATTGCTCGCCGCACTTAACGGACTGAACAGTATCGCGATGATTGCCACGCTACGTTTTATTGCCAGCATTTTCGCCCCCTGCCATTTCTACAACGTGAATTGTACCTGTCCGCAATGACCATCAACGGCATAAATAGCGACCCATTTTGCGTTTATTCCGCCGATAACGCGCGCGTAAAGGCATTTAAGCTGATGGCAGAATTTTGATACCTGCGGAGGAGATATGCTCGATAAGCTCGACGCCGCCTTACGTTTTCAACAAGAGGCGCTCAATCTGCGCGCCCAGCGTCAGGAAGTGCTGGCAGCAAACATCGCCAATGCCGATACCCCTGGTTATCAGGCGCGCGATATCGATTTTGCCAGTGAACTTAAAAAAGTCATGCAACGTGGACGGGATGCAACAAGCGTGGTTGCACTGACGATGACCTCAACGCAACACATTCCGGCGCAGGCGCTGACGCCTCCTACCGCAGAACTGCAATACCGTATTCCGGACCAGCCTTCGCTTGACGGTAATACCGTCGATATGGATCGCGAACGTACCCAGTTTGCCGATAACAGCCTGCAATACCAGATGAGCCTTAGCGCGTTGAGCGGGCAAATCAAAGGCATGATGAACGTTTTACAGAGCGGAAATTAACGGATGGCACTGCTGAATATTTTTGATATCGCCGGGTCGGCGTTAACTGCCCAGTCCCAGCGCCTGAACGTGGCGGCCAGTAATCTGGCGAATGCTGATAGCGTGACCGGTCCCGATGGACAGCCATATCGGGCAAAACAGGTGGTATTTCAGGTTAACGCTGCACCAGGTGCTGCGACAGGCGGCGTAAAGGTTGCCGATGTTATAGAAAGTCAGGCCCCGGACAAACTGGTTTATGAACCGGGTAATCCGCTGGCGGATGCAAAGGGCTACGTGAAAATGCCAAACGTTGATGTCGTCGGGGAGATGGTTAACACCATGTCGGCGTCACGCAGCTATCAGGCCAATGTTGAAGTGCTCAACACGGTGAAAAGCATGATGCTGAAAACCCTTACGCTCGGTCAATAAAGGAGAAAGCTATGTCCATTGCGGTAACCACCACCGATCCGACAAATACCGGCGTCAGCACCACCAGTAGTAGTTCGCTCACGGGCAGCAACGCCGCAGATTTACAAAGCAGTTTTCTGACTTTGTTGGTGGCGCAGCTGAAAAACCAGGACCCGACCAATCCAATGGAAAACAACGAGCTGACGTCGCAATTGGCTCAAATCAGCACGGTCAGCGGGATTGAAAAACTCAATACCACGCTCGGATCTATTTCCGGACAGATTGATAACAGCCAGTCGTTACAGGCCAGTAACCTGATCGGTCACGGCGTGATGATCCCCGGCACCACTGTTCTTGCGGGAACCGGTAGTGAAGAAGGGGCTGTGACCACGACCACGCCGTTTGGTGTTGAGCTGCAACAGGCGGCAGACAAAGTTACGGCCACCATCACCGATAAAAACGGTGCGGTTGTCCGTACCATTGATATCGGTGAACTGACTGCCGGAGTCCACAGTTTCACCTGGGACGGTACGTTGACTGACGGCAGCACTGCGCCGAACGGTTCTTACAATGTAGCGATTAGCGCCAGTAACGGTGGTACACAACTGGTTGCCCAGCCGCTGCAGTTTGCTCTGGTGCAGGGTGTGATCCGCGGCAACAACGGTAATACGCTGGATCTCGGCACTTACGGCACCACCACCCTCGACGAAGTACGGCAGATAATTTAAGCCTTCACATTTCAGGAGTCAGTCATGGCCTTTTCTCAAGCGGTTAGCGGATTAAACGCTGCCGCCACCAACCTCGATGTTATTGGCAACAATATCGCCAACTCCGCCACCTACGGCTTTAAATCAGGCACGGCCTCTTTTGCCGATATGTTTGCCGGTTCGAAAGTGGGACTGGGGGTAAAAGTTGCCGGTATCACCCAGGACTTTACCGATGGCACGACCACCAACACCGGGCGTGGTCTGGACGTTGCTATCAGCCAGAACGGTTTTTTCCGTCTGGTGGACAGCAACGGTTCGGTGTTCTACAGCCGTAACGGACAATTTAAGCTGGATGAAAACCGTAACCTGGTGAATATGCAAGGTTTACAGTTGACGGGTTACCCGGCAACCGGTACGCCGCCGACTATTCAGCAAGGGGCGAATCCGACCAATATTTCGATTCCGAATACCCTGATGGCAGCGAAAACTACCACCACGGCGTCGATGCAGATCAACCTGAATTCCAGTGATCCGCTTCCCTCTGTTAACGCATTTGATGCCAGCAATGCGGATAGCTATAACAAAAAAGGTTCGGTGACTGTTTTCGATAGTCAGGGTAATGCTCATGACATGAGCGTCTACTTTGTGAAGACCGGGGATAATAACTGGCAGGTCTACACCCAGGATAGTAGTGATCCAAACAGCATTGCGAAGACAGCGACAACACTGGTGTTTAATGCCAATGGCGTTCTGACCTCAGATCCAACAGCGAATATTTCCACTGGCGCAATTAACGGCGCAGTTCCCGCCACGTTTAGCCTGAGCTTCCTCAACTCCATGCAGCAAAATACCGGCGCTAACAACATTGTGGCAACCACCCAGAACGGCTACAAACCGGGCGATCTGGTGAGCTATCAAATCAATGATGACGGTACGGTTGTCGGCAACTATTCCAACGAACAAACCCAACTGCTGGGGCAGATTGTACTGGCGAACTTTGCCAACAACGAAGGTCTGGCATCCGAAGGCGACAACGTCTGGTCTGCGACGCAATCTTCTGGCGTGGCGCTGTTGGGGACAGCCGGGACGGGCAACTTTGGCACCCTGACCAACGGTGCGCTGGAAGCGTCCAACGTCGATCTCAGTAAAGAACTGGTCAATATGATCGTTGCCCAGCGTAACTATCAGTCTAACGCCCAGACCATCAAAACCCAGGACCAGATCCTCAACACGCTGGTTAACTTACGCTAATCGCTGACGGGATAGCTCAATGGATCACGCAATTTATACCGCGATGGGAGCAGCCAGCCAGACGCTGAATCAACAGGCGGTAACTGCCAGTAATCTGGCCAATGCCTCAACGCCCGGTTTTCGCGCGCAGTTAAACGCCTTGCGCGCAGTGCCGGTGGAAGGGCTTTCACTGCCCACGCGCACGCTGGTAACGGCGTCAACGCCGGGTGCAGACATGACGCCCGGCAAGATGGATTACACCTCGCGCCCGCTGGACGTTGCGTTGCAGCAGGATGGCTGGCTGGCCGTGCAGACCGCTGACGGTAGCGAAGGGTATACGCGTAATGGCAGCATTCAGGTTGATCCCACCGGGCAACTGACAATTCAGGGACATCCGGTGATAGGCGAGGCTGGGCCAATTGCTGTGCCGGAAGGGGCGGAAATCACTATTGCTGCCGACGGCACAATCTCGGCGCTGAATCCGGGCGATCCGGCAAATACGGTTGCGCCAGTGGGGCGTCTGAAACTGGTGAAAGCCACGGGCAGCGAAGTCCAGCGCGGTGACGACGGCATTTTTCGTTTAAGCGCAGAAAGCCAGACCACGCGTGGGCCGGTACTGCAGGCAGATCCAACCTTGCGTGTGATGTCGGGGGTTCTGGAGGGCAGTAACGTCAATGCCGTTGCGGCAATGAGCGACATGATTGCCAGCGCGCGGCGTTTTGAAATGCAGATGAAGGTGATCAGCAGCGTCGATGATAACGCAGGCCGTGCCAACCAACTGCTGTCGATGAGTTAATTAAACGATTGATGACATTGCAATAAAAGCGCGCGGACTATTCTCTCGCCCATTTTGGGAGAGGTTAGGGTGAGGGGAAATGCGCACCGTCGCGTGCTTCTGCTCTGCTTGTCACTAATCCACTACAGGACATTTTATGATCAGTTCATTATGGATCGCCAAAACGGGCCTGGATGCCCAGCAAACCAATATGGACGTCATTGCCAACAACCTGGCAAACGTCAGTACCAACGGTTTTAAGCGTCAGCGCGCGGTGTTTGAAGATCTGCTGTATCAAACCATTCGCCAGCCGGGGGCACAGTCTTCCGAACAAACCACCTTACCCTCCGGGTTACAAATCGGCACGGGGGTGCGTCCGGTTGCTACTGAGCGCTTACACAGTCAGGGCAACCTGTCGCAAACCAATAACAGTAAAGATGTCGCGATTAAAGGGCAGGGCTTTTTCCAGGTGATGTTGCCAGATGGCTCATCAGCCTATACCCGTGACGGCTCTTTCCAGGTGGATCAGAACGGGCAGCTGGTGACGGCTGGTGGTTTTCAGGTGCAGCCAGCGATCACCATACCGGCGAATGCGCTAAGTATCACCATCGGTCGTGATGGCGTGGTCAGCGTAACACAACAAGGCCAGGCAGCTCCGGTTCAGGTTGGGCAGCTCAATCTCACCACCTTTATGAATGATACCGGACTGGAGAGTATTGGCGAAAACCTCTACACCGAAACGCAATCCTCCGGTGCACCGAACGAAAGCACGCCGGGTCTGAACGGTGCGGGACTGCTGTATCAAGGGTATGTTGAAACGTCTAACGTCAACGTGGCGGAAGAACTGGTCAATATGATTCAGGTGCAACACGCTTACGAAATCAACAGTAAAGCGGTATCCACCACCGATCAGATGCTGCAAAAACTGACGCAACTCTAAGGCATAACCGGTGGCAGATTCACCGGTTTACTGATTTTTGAAGATGATAGCCATGCAAAAAAACGCTGCGCATACTTATGCCATTTCCAGCTTGTTGGTGCTTTCACTAACCGGCTGCGCCTGGATACCCTCCACGCCGCTGGTACAGGGGGCGACCAGTGCACAACCGGTTCCCGGTCCGACGCCCGTCGCCAACGGTTCTATTTTCCAGTCTGCTCAGCCGATTAACTATGGCTATCAACCGTTGTTTGAAGATCGTCGACCACGCAATATTGGCGATACGCTGACCATCGTGTTGCAGGAGAACGTCAGCGCCAGCAAAAGCTCCTCTGCGAATGCCAGCCGTGACGGTAAAACTAATTTTGGCTTTGATACTGTGCCGCGCTATTTGCAGGGGCTGTTTGGTAACGCTCGTGCCGATGTCGAAGCCTCCGGTGGTAACACGTTCAACGGAAAGGGCGGGGCCAATGCCAGCAATACCTTTAGCGGCACGTTGACGGTGACGGTTGACCAGGTACTGGTCAACGGCAACCTGCATGTGGTGGGTGAAAAACAGATCGCCATTAATCAGGGTACCGAATTTATTCGCTTCTCTGGTGTAGTTAATCCTCGCACCATCAGCGGCAGCAATACCGTACCGTCTACTCAGGTGGCGGATGCGCGCATTGAATACGTAGGCAATGGCTACATTAACGAAGCGCAAAATATGGGCTGGTTGCAGCGTTTCTTCCTCAACCTGTCACCAATGTAAGTGAGGCTGTGGTGATTAAATTTCTCTCTGCATTAATTCTTTTACTGGTTACCACGGCGGCTCAGGCTGAGCGTATTCGCGATCTCACCAGTGTTCAGGGGGTAAGGCAAAACTCACTGATTGGCTATGGCCTGGTGGTGGGGCTTGATGGTACAGGTGACCAGACAACTCAGACGCCGTTTACCACACAAACGCTTAATAACATGCTCTCACAGCTGGGAATTACCGTTCCGACGGGCACTAATATGCAGCTAAAAAACGTCGCTGCGGTTATGGTGACAGCGTCACTTCCACCGTTTGGACGTCAGGGGCAAACCATTGACGTGGTGGTTTCTTCCATGGGAAATGCCAAAAGTCTGCGTGGCGGTACGTTATTGATGACACCGCTTAAGGGCGTTGACAGTCAGGTGTATGCGCTGGCGCAGGGCAATATTCTGGTTGGCGGCGCAGGGGCCTCCGCTGGCGGTAGCAGTGTTCAGGTGAACCAACTGAACGGTGGACGGATCACCAATGGTGCGGTTATTGAACGTGAATTGCCCAGCCAGTTTGGCGTCGGGAATACCCTTAATTTGCAACTTAACGACGAAGATTTCAGTATGGCGCAGCAAATCGCTGACACCATCAACCGTGTGCGTGGATATGGCAGCGCCACCGCGTTAGATGCGCGGACTATTCAGGTGCGCGTACCGAGTGGCAACAGTTCCCAGGTCCGTTTCCTTGCCGATATCCAGAATATGCAGGTTAATGTCACCCCGCAGGACGCTAAAGTAGTGATTAACTCGCGCACTGGTTCGGTGGTGATGAATCGCGAAGTGACCCTCGACAGCTGCGCGGTAGCGCAGGGGAATCTCTCAGTAACAGTTAATCGTCAGGCCAATGTCAGCCAGCCAGATACACCGTTTGGTGGTGGGCAGACTGTGGTTACTCCACAAACGCAGATCGATTTACGCCAGAGCGGCGGTTCGCTGCAAAGCGTACGTTCCAGCGCCAGCCTCAATAACGTGGTGCGTGCGCTCAATGCGCTGGGCGCTACGCCGATGGATCTGATGTCCATACTGCAATCAATGCAAAGTGCGGGATGTCTGCGGGCAAAACTGGAAATCATCTGATGATCAGCGACAGCAAACTACTGGCAAGTGCGGCCTGGGATGCACAATCGCTCAACGAACTTAAGGCGAAAACGGGCGAAGATCCGGCGGCAAATATCCGTCCGGTGGCCCTCCAGGTGGAAGGGATGTTCGTGCAGATGATGTTGAAAAGCATGCGCGACGCTTTACCAAAAGATGGCCTGTTCAGCAGCGAGCACACTCGCCTGTATACCAGTATGTATGACCAGCAGATTGCCCAACAGATGACGGCGGGCAAAGGTCTGGGGCTGGCAGAGATGATGGTTAAACAGATGACGCCAGAACAACCATTGCCAGAGGAGTCCACGCCAGCAGCACCGATGAAATTCCCGCTCGAAACCGTGGTGCGTTATCAAAATCAGACGCTTTCGCAGCTGGTGCAAAAGGCCGTACCACGTAACTACGATGATTCGCTGCCGGGTGACAGTAAAGCATTCCTCGCGCAACTCTCGCTGCCAGCCCAACTGGCAAGCCAGCAAAGTGGTGTGCCACATCATTTGATCCTCGCTCAGGCGGCGCTGGAATCTGGCTGGGGACAACGGCAAATCCGCCGTGAAAACGGCGAGCCGAGCTATAACCTGTTTGGCGTCAAAGCCTCTGGCAACTGGAAAGGGCCAGTCACTGAAATCACCACGACTGAATATGAAAATGGCGAAGCGAAGAAAGTAAAAGCGAAGTTTCGGGTCTACAGCTCGTATCTGGAAGCATTGTCGGATTACGTTGGGCTGTTAACGCGTAACCCGCGCTACGCCGCCGTGACGACCGCCGCGAGTGCGGAGCAGGGGGCGCAGGCCCTACAGGACGCGGGCTATGCCACCGATCCTCACTATGCCCGCAAACTCACCAACATGATTCAGCAGATGAAATCGATAAGCGACAAGGTGAGCAAAACCTACAGCATGAACATTGATAATCTGTTCTGAATAACTCAAGTCCGGCGGGTCGCTGCCGATAATACTCTGTAATTGAAGGCTTATAAGGAACCTCCATGTCCAGCTTGATCAATAACGCCATGAGCGGACTGAACGCGGCCCAGGCGGCGTTAAATACGGCAAGTAATAATATCTCCAGCTATAACGTTGCCGGATATACCCGCCAAACCACTATTATGGCGCAGGCCAATAGCACGTTGGGCGCTGGCGGCTGGGTTGGCAATGGCGTCTACGTTTCTGGTGTGCAGCGTGAGTATGATGCGTTTATTACCAACCAGTTACGTGCGGCGCAGACGCAAAGTAGCGGCCTGACTGCCCGCTATGAGCAGATGTCGAAAATCGACAATATGCTCTCCACCAGTACCTCTTCGCTGGCAACACAGATGCAGGATTTCTTCACCAGCCTGCAAACGCTGGTGAGTAACGCGGAAGATCCGGCAGCGCGCCAGGCGCTGATTGGGAAATCAGAAGGGTTGGTGAATCAGTTTAAAACCACCGTTCAATATCTGCGCGACCAGGACAAACAGGTCAATATCGCGATAGGTGCCAGTGTTGATCAGATCAACAATTACGCTAAACAAATCGCCAGCCTGAACGATCAAATCTCCCGCCTGACAGGCGTGGGGGCAGGGGCATCACCTAACAATCTGCTGGATCAACGCGATCAACTGGTGAGCGAATTAAACCAGATTGTTGGCGTAGAAGTCAGCGTTCAGGATGGTGGCACTTATAACATCACGATGGCCAATGGCTACTCACTGGTTCAGGGAAGTACGGCGCGGCAACTTGCGGCAGTTCCTTCCAGCGCCGACCCTTCTCGTACGACTGTCGCTTATGTTGATGGGACGACAGGCAATATTGAGATCCCGGAGAAATTACTGAATACCGGGTCGCTGGGCGGCATTCTGACATTCCGTTCTCAGGATCTTGACCAGACGCGTAATACGCTTGGACAACTGGCGCTGGCATTTGCCGAGGCTTTCAACACCCAACACAAAGCCGGATTTGATGCTAACGGCGATGCCGGTGAAGATTTCTTTGCTATCGGTAAGCCCGCGGTTCTGCAAAACACGAAAAACAAAGGTGACGTTGCGATCGGTGCCACGGTAACTGATGCCTCAGCGGTACTGGCGACAGATTACAAAATCTCGTTCGATAATAATCAGTGGCAGGTCACCCGCCTTGCCAGCAATACCACTTTTACGGTGACGCCGGATGCCAACGGTAAAGTGGCATTTGATGGTCTGGAGTTGACGTTTACAGGAACGCCTGCCGTTAACGACAGCTTCACGCTGAAACCGGTAAGTGACGCCATCGTCAACATGGATGTATTAATCACCGACGAAGCGAAAATCGCCATGGCGAGCGCAGAAGATGCGGGTGATAGCGACAACCGCAACGGTCAGGCCCTGCTCGATCTGCAAAGCAACAGTAAAACGGTGGGCGGTGCGAAATCCTTTAACGACGCTTATGCCTCGTTAGTGAGTGATATCGGTAATAAAACCGCGACGTTGAAAACCAGTAGCACCACTCAAGGTAATGTGGTGACGCAGCTTTCCAATCAGCAGCAGTCGATTTCCGGTGTCAATCTCGATGAGGAGTACGGAAATCTGCAACGTTTTCAGCAGTATTACCTCGCGAATGCGCAGGTTCTGCAGACGGCAAACGCGATTTTTGATGCGCTGATTAACATTCGCTAAGGGGAGATAAAATGCGTTTCAGTACCCAGATGATGTACCAGCAAAACATGCGCGGCATCACCAATTCTCAGGCAGAATGGATGAAGTACGGCGAACAGATGTCGACGGGTAAGCGAGTCGTTAACCCTTCAGATGATCCCATTGCTGCATCACAAGCTGTTGTTCTCTCCCAGGCACAGGCGCAAAACAGCCAGTACACGCTGGCGCGTACTTTCGCCACTCAAAAAGTGTCACTGGAAGAGAGTGTACTTAGCCAGGTCACCACCGCTATCCAGAATGCTCAGGAAAAAATTGTCTACGCCAGCAATGGCACCTTGAGTGACGATGACCGTGCCTCGCTGGCTACGGATATTCAGGGGCTTCGTGACCAGTTGCTGAATCTGGCGAACACCACTGACGGTAACGGGCGCTACATTTTTGCCGGTTATAAAACAGAAACTGCGCCGTTTAGTGAGGCGGATGGCAAATACGAAGGCGGAGCAGAAAGTATTAAACAACAGGTCGATGCTTCGCGTTCGATGGTGATAGGGCACACGGGTGACAAAATTTTCGACAGTATTACCAGCAACGCGGTAGCGGAACCAGACGGTAGCGCTTCTGAAACCAATCTTTTTGCCATGCTGGATAGCGCCATCGCAGCCCTAAAAACGCCGGTCGCGGATAGCGAAGCGGATAAAGAAACCGCCGCTGCGGCACTGGATAAAACCAACCGCGGACTGAAAAACTCGCTGAACAATGTGCTGACTGTTCGCGCGGAATTAGGCACGCAGCTGAACGAACTGGAGTCGCTGGATTCATTAGGTAGCGATCGCGCTTTAGGGCAAACGCAGCAGATGAGCGATCTGGTTGATGTGGACTGGAATGCAACTATTTCATCTTACATCATGCAGCAAACGGCATTGCAGGCATCGTATAAAGCATTTACCGATATGCAGGGATTGTCGCTGTTCCAGCTCAACAAATAAGCTCGCTTTAAAACATATCATGAAACTGGGTATGTTTTCTCTGCCTGCTCTGGGATCGCCGGGGCGGGCATTTTTTTGCATGAGACATAACGAACTATTTAAGACATTCCTGCAAATCAGCCAATGTTGCCATCAGTATCATAGAATCGACAGGCGATGGTTCAAACCCCACTCGCAGATAAAACTCACGGGCCTGGTCTGATAACGCATGGACCAACATTCCGCGAATACCAATGACTTCAGCCGCCTGTAGTACTCGTAGACCGGCATCTCTGACCATCGCACGACCGATGCCCTGACCCTGTAATGATTTATCTATTGCCAGACGACCAAGTACTACAACAGGGATCGGTTCTGGCATATTTCGGCGAAATCGTCCTGTCGCGACATACGTTTCAACGGCGCTGGAAGCAAGCGAATAATATGCCAAAACGTTGCTATACGTATCACAGCTAACAAATGTACGTGATGCGCCGGCAAGCTGATTTTTTAGGGCTCTCTGCTTTAGCCAGTTATCCATCGTTTCTACTCCCGAGCAAAAAGAGGTGAATTGATGCCTTGCCATGAGTGGCTCGGGGGCCTGAATCATTTTTTTTGCTCCCACGGCGCGGGTGTTTGCATGGTTTTGCGTAATGCAGCATTGGGCGCGGGGGGCTGATCCAGACGATTCAAAAATAGCTGGTAATCATCAGAATCGATCCTGAAAATTCTCTGCTCAATGAGCGCCTCTTCAGCTGCGGCTCTGGCGGCCTCAAGGACAAATTCGGTGCGATTTTTTCCTCGGGCTTTAGCGGCCCGGTCAATAAGATCGCGTTCTGCGGGTTTTATGCGCAAATTTAAAGATTCGCGCCTGGTTGGAATGTTATTGGCTGCTGGCATAAATATATCCTTCGGCTTTGCATGGATGATAATTATACAGCGCATGTAACGCTAATGTCATTACAACAAAGATGCTACCCTGAAATAAAAAAGCCCTGGCAGTTACCAGGGCTTGATTACTTGAGCTAATTATTACTCAACAGGTTGCGGACGCGCAGGAGCGGCAGAGGCATGATGCGTTGCCGTATGACCACCTGCAGCACCTTTACCTTCGAAGGCAAAAGTAGGGCGCTGCCAGTCACTGTGACGCGGTGCCTCCGGAACATATTCCGGTGCCGGAGCGCGCGTCATTGGCGCGGTAGCGTGGTTATGCTCAACGGTGACCTCAGGTTTAACCGCGGCTACCGTTTCAACTTCTGCTGCGACTTCGGCGACGACTGGCGCGGCAGGTTGAGCAACAACTTCAGGTTCAGCAACCACAACCTCAGCAGTTTCGGCAACTTCTTCAATATCAGCCGTCTCTTCCTGCGGTTCAACCACCGGTTCTGCGTGTTCTGCAACTTCCTGGGCTATGGCAACATCAGACTCGGTAATCACCTGCGGCTGTTCAGTTACCGCGGCGGCAATCACTTCAGGATGCGTCGTTTCAACCACTTCCGGTTGCGGTTCGGCAACCTGAACGGGGGCTTCTACAACTTCAGCCACTTCTTCAACAACCGGTGCGCTAACAACAGGTTCGACAGCGGCGGCGACAGGGACCTCAGTCACCATCGGCTGCACTTGTACTTCTTCCTGTTCGCGCTGCTCTTCAACCTGTACATCTTGCGGACGTACAATTGGATAGCGGATCCAGACTTTGCCAGAGGCCAGTTCCGGAGATGCGCACGCTACGGTCAACGGCATTGGCGATTGGGTTGGATAACGCTCGTCACGATAGCGACGACGACGCTGACCACTCACGCGCAGGTGACGAGGCGAGCGGCGAGAACGACGCGGCATGCCACCGTTGTCACGGTTATCGGCATTGTTCTCTTCTTGCTGTTCTGGTGCAGCTTGCGCTACGACTGGCAGCGGGACTTTCACCAGTTCTGTGCGTGGAGCTGGCGCTTCCTGAACAATTGGTTCGGCAGCGACAGTTTCTTCAACCACCGGTGCGACTACCGCTTCTTCGGCTACGCTTTGCTCGTAACGCACTTTCTGATTGAGCTGACGCTGTTTACGACGCGGCTGAACCGGACGTACACGTTCTTCCTGTTCGGTTTCCTGAACAGATTGCTCTTCAACATTCAGCGCCTTCGCTTCTTGTTGCGCCTGACGTTTATCATCGTTACGGCGGCGGCTACGTTCACGACGCGGCGCTTGCTGCTCGTCGGTGGTACGTGCTTTTTCCGTTACCTCAGCCTGCTGACGGCTCTCACGCGTCTCGGCAGTCTGCTGCTGTGCCTGGCGACGATTACGACGGTTTTCTTCGCGATTATCGCTGCCTTCAGTACGTTCACTACGGGTGTCGCGGCGCTCATTACGGTCACGGCGGTTGTTCTGACGAGGCTTGCGACGATCCTGTTGACGTTCCGGTTTCGCTTCTGCTTTCGGTGCTGGTTGCTCGGCCGGTTTGGTTTCTTCACCACCGCTGAATAGCGCTTTCAGTGCGCCGAAGAAGCGGCTCAACAACCCTGGTTGTGCAGGAGATGCTGGTGTTGCCGTTGCAGCTTTAGGTGCTGGGGCTACAACAGGGGCGGCAGGTTCAGCTGGGGTTGGAGCTGGCGGCACATCCGGCATGGCAAAGGTTGCCAGCGCAGGTTGTTCAGGACGCTTACGTTCAGCGAACTCTTCTTCAGACGGCAGCGCCATCGCTTCTTCATGCAGCTTCGGCAGCATGTAGCTTAAGGTTGGAGTTTCTTCCCCTTTACGCACGCGCAGCACATGGTAGTGCGGGGTTTCCATCTGATCGTTTGGCACAATCACACAGCGCACGCCGTCCTGACGAGTTTCAATCGCATTCACTGCAGAACGTTTTTCATTCAGCAGGTAAGACGCGATTGGCACAGGAACAATGGCGTGAACTTCCTGAGTGTTCTCTTTCAGCGCTTCTTCTTCGATCAGACGCAGAATAGAGAGCGACAACGATTCGTTGTCACGCACGGTACCGGTACCGGAGCAGCGCGGGCAGACGTGATGGCTGGATTCACCCAGTGATGGGCTCAGACGCTGACGGGACATTTCCAGCAGGCCAAAGCGAGAAATATGGCTGATTTGAATACGCGCCCGGTCCTGACGCACCGCTTCACGCAGACGGTTTTCTACCGCACGCTGGTGGCGTACTGGCGTCATGTCGATGAAGTCGATAACAATCAGGCCGCCGAGGTCACGCAGGCGCAGCTGACGAGCAATCTCATCGGCAGCTTCGAGGTTGGTGTTAAACGCGGTTTCTTCGATATCGCCGCCGCGGGTCGCGCGTGCGGAGTTGATGTCGATGGCGGTTAACGCTTCGGTGCTGTCGATAACAATGGAACCACCGGATGGCAGACGAACTTCACGCTGGAAGGCGGACTCAATCTGTGACTCGATCTGGTAGTGGCTGAACAGCGGGATCTCGCCGGTGTACAGTTTGATTTTGCTGCTGAAATCCGGGCGACCTAATGCAGCGATATGCTGGCGTGCCAGTTCGAGCACTTTCGGGTTATCGATAAGGATTTCGCCGATGTCCTGACGTAAGTAATCGCGGAATGCGCGAACGATTACGTTGCTCTCCTGATGAATCAGGAACGGAGCTGGGCGGCTTTCAGCGGCTTTTTTGATGGCTTCCCAGTGTTTCAGACGGAAGCTTAAATCCCATTGCAGCGCCTCAGCAGATTTGCCGACGCCAGCGGTGCGCACGATAAGCCCCATGCCTTCCGGCAGTTCAAGGCTTGCCAGTGCTTCTTTTAATTCGGTACGGTCGTCGCCTTCGATACGACGAGAAATGCCACCCGCGCGCGGGTTGTTCGGCATCAGAACCAGATAGCTACCCGCCAGACTGATAAAGGTGGTTAATGCCGCGCCTTTGTTGCCGCGCTCTTCTTTATCGATCTGAACAATGACTTCCTGACCTTCACGCAACACATCTTTAATGTTGGGACGACCATGAGCACTGTAGTTAGCAGGGAAATATTCGCGGGCAATTTCTTTTAGTGGGAGGAAACCGTGACGTTCAGCGCCGTAATCAACAAAAGCAGCTTCCAGACTCGGTTCAATGCGGGTGATTTTACCTTTGTAGATGTTTGCCTTTTTCTGCTCGTGCCCTGGACTTTCGATATCCAGGTCATACAGACGCTGCCCATCTACAAGGGCAACGCGCAACTCTTCCTGCTGAGTTGCGTTGATTAACATTCTTTTCATCGTAACTTACTCATTATTCTTACATTGACGACTAAGCTGCGGGCAAAGTAACGCCTTTCCGGGTGTGAACCGATGGCCTCGTGTCTAGTCGCGTCGCCAACCTCACGGTTATCGTCAGCTCAAAGAGGCGCAGAGTGTCGGTTGCCCGTTTTTCATGCGGAAAAACAGCGCAATTATCAAAGAAACAGACTGGGTATTACTCTCCAGAAATATTTCCATCTACCGGTAAGGACTGCAACCCGCAGCCCGCTAACTGCCTGAAAGATCAATACGTCTTACGCCATTGCTGCGTGGATGATCGGTCGGGCAAAATGGGTTATTCCGTAAAATTTCTTGTTTTAACAAGGATGGACACGGAAACGGCCTCATTATTCCACTGCAAGCCTTGTTATAGCAAGATGACTTTTACCATTTATCACCCGCTTACTCACAGTTTTTTCACTTCTTGCTGGTGATTGGTTTAATAACCATCAATAAAGTGATCACGTAGTGAAGTAATAAGGTGCAAAACTAAATATAAGCATAGAAAAATGAGTGGCGCGAATCCTGTTGGCTAATTAGAATCGCCCACCATGAAAACAGAGACTCCATCCGTAAAAATTGTTGCTATCACCGCTGACGAAGCGGGGCAACGTATCGATAACTTTTTGCGTACCCAATTGAAAGGCGTACCAAAAAGTATGATTTACCGTATTTTGCGTAAAGGCGAAGTGCGGGTGAACAAAAAACGTATTAAGCCTGAATATAAACTCGAAGCGGGTGATGAGGTGCGTATCCCACCGGTTCGCGTTGCTGAACGGGAAGAAGAGGCGGTTTCGCCACATCTGCAAAAGGTGGCGGCGCTGGCGGACGTCATCTTATATGAAGATGACCATATCCTGGTGCTGAATAAACCTTCCGGTACGGCGGTACATGGCGGTAGTGGTTTAAGCTTCGGCGTTATCGAAGGTTTGCGGGCGTTGCGCCCGGAAGCGCGGTTCCTTGAACTGGTTCATCGTCTCGACCGGGACACTTCAGGTGTGTTGCTGGTAGCGAAAAAACGCTCGGCGTTGCGTTCTCTGCATGAGCAATTACGTGAAAAAGGGATGCAAAAAGATTACCTGGCGCTGGTGCGCGGTCAGTGGCAGTCGCATGTGAAGAGCGTTCAAGCGCCGTTATTGAAAAATATTCTGCAAAGCGGCGAACGTATCGTGCGTGTGAGTCAGGAAGGCAAACCGTCGGAAACACGCTTTAAAGTGGAAGAACGCTATGCTTTTGCCACCCTGGTGCGTTGTAGCCCGGTAACAGGGCGTACTCATCAGATCCGTGTTCATACACAGTATGCGGGTCATCCGATTGCCTTTGACGATCGCTACGGTGACCGTGAATTTGACAGACAGCTCACTGAAGCAGGCACGGGATTAAATCGCCTGTTCCTGCACGCTGCAGCGTTGAAGTTTACTCATCCGGGGACCGGTGAGGTGATGCGTATCGAAGCGCCGATGGATGAAGGTTTGAAGCGTTGTTTGCAAAAGCTGCGTAACGCGCGCTAATACAAGCATATAAACCTGATAATGGGCGGTTGGCCTGATAAGGCGTTTACGCCGCATCAGGCCGCCAGCACCGATTGCCGGATGCGAAGTAACCGCATCCGGCGCAAACAACTATCCCATCAGCGGGTTTTTCCCTTCCCGACGTAACATCTGACACAGCGCGATTAGCGGTAAACCAACCAGCGTGTTAGGATCACGCCCCTCTAAACGCTCAAACAGCGTAATGCCAAATCCTTCACTCTTAAAGCTACCCGCGCAGTGCAGGGGATGCTCTTTACGCACGTAATTATCAATCTCCGCCTCGCTCAGGTGACGGAAATGGACGTCAAAAGGCTCCACTTCTGTTTGTAGATGCCCATTCGCCGAATTAAACAACGCCAGTCCAGTATAGAAGGTGACGATATTGCCGCTGGCTTTGCGTAATTGCAGACGGGCATTTTCTTCCGTTAACGGTTTACCGGTGATTTCGCCATCAAGAACACATACCTGGTCTGAACCAATAATTAAATGATCCGGATAACGTGACGCCAGAGATTGCGCTTTTTCTTGTGCCAGTCGAAGCACCAACTGTCGCGGTGATTCGTCGCTGCGTGGGGTTTCGTCGACCTCTGGTGCTGCACATTCAAAAGAGATTTGCAGTTTTTCCAGAAGAGCGCGACGCCAGGGCGAGGTGGAGGCTAAAATAAGTTTAGGCATATTTTTTTCCATCAGATATAGCGTATTGATGATAGCCATTTTAAACTATGCGCTTCGTTTTGCAGGTTGATGTTCGTTATCAGCACTGAACGAAAATAAAGCAGTAACCCGCAATGTGTGCGAATTATTGGCAAAAGGCAACCACAGGCTGCCTTTTTCTTTGACTCTATGACGTTACAAAGTTAATATGCGCGCCCTATGCAAAAGGTAAAATTACCCCTGACTCTCGATCCGGTTCGTACGGCTCAAAAACGCCTTGATTACCAGGGTATCTATACTCCTGATCAGGTTGAGCGCGTCGCCGAATCCGTAGTCAGTGTGGACAGTGATGTGGAATGCTCCATGTCGTTCGCTATCGATAACCAACGTCTCGCAGTGTTAAACGGCGATGCGAAGGTGACGGTAACGCTCGAGTGTCAGCGTTGCGGGAAGCCGTTTACTCATCAGGTCTACACAACGTATTGTTTTAGTCCTGTGCGTTCAGACGAACAGGCTGAAGCACTGCCGGAAGCGTATGAACCGATTGAGGTTAACGAATTCGGTGAAATCGATCTGCTTGCAATGGTTGAAGATGAAATCATCCTCGCCTTGCCGGTAGTTCCGGTGCATGATTCTGAACACTGTGAAGTGTCCGAAGCGGACATGGTCTTTGGTGAACTGCCTGAAGAAGCGCAAAAGCCAAACCCATTTGCCGTATTAGCCAGCTTAAAGCGTAAGTAATTGGTGCTCCCCGTTGGATCGGGGATAAACCGTAATTGAGGAGTAAGGTCCATGGCCGTACAACAGAATAAACCAACCCGTTCCAAACGTGGCATGCGTCGTTCCCATGACGCGCTGACCGCAGTCACCAGCCTGTCTGTAGACAAAACTTCTGGTGAAAAACACCTGCGTCACCACATCACTGCCGACGGTTACTACCGCGGCCGCAAGGTCATCGCTAAGTAATCACGCGTCTGCGTGATGAAGCTTAGTGAGGATTTTCCCCAGGCAACTGGGGAAAGACCAAACCGGGCGGCGACGATACCTTGACACGTCTAACCCTGGCGTTAGATGTCATGGGAGGGGATTTTGGCCCTTCCGTGACAGTGCCTGCAGCATTGCAGGCACTGAATTCTAATTCGCAACTCACTCTTCTTTTAGTCGGCAATCCCGACGCCATCACGCCATTGCTTGCTAAAGCTGACTTTGAACAACGTTCGCGTCTGCAGATTATTCCTGCGCAGTCAGTTATCGCCAGTGATGCCCGGCCTTCGCAAGCTATCCGCGCCAGTCGTGGGAGTTCAATGCGCGTGGCCCTGGAGCTGGTGAAAGAAGGTCGAGCGCAAGCCTGTGTCAGTGCCGGTAATACCGGGGCGCTGATGGGGCTGGCAAAATTATTACTCAAGCCCCTGGAGGGGATTGAGCGTCCGGCGCTGGTGACGGTATTACCGCATCAGCAAAAGGGCAAAACGGTGGTCCTCGATTTAGGGGCCAACGTCGATTGTGACAGCACAATGTTGGTGCAATTTGCCATTATGGGCTCAGTCCTGGCTGAAGAGGTGGTGGAAATTCCCAATCCTCGCGTGGCGTTGCTCAATATTGGTGAAGAAGAAGTAAAGGGTCTCGACAGTATTCGGGATGCCTCAGCGGTGCTTAAAACAATCCCTTCTATCAATTATATCGGCTATCTTGAAGCCAATGAGTTGTTAACTGGCAAGACAGATGTGCTGGTTTGTGACGGCTTTACAGGAAATGTCACATTAAAGACGATGGAAGGTGTTGTCAGGATGTTCCTTTCTCTGCTGAAATCTCAGGGTGAAGGGAAAAAACGGTCGTGGTGGCTACTGTTATTAAAGCGTTGGCTACAAAAGAGCCTGACGAGGCGATTCAGTCACCTCAACCCCGACCAGTATAACGGCGCCTGTCTGTTAGGATTGCGCGGCACGGTGATAAAAAGTCATGGTGCAGCCAATCAGCGAGCTTTTGCGGTCGCGATTGAACAGGCAGTGCAGGCGGTGCAGCGACAAGTTCCTCAGCGAATTGCCGCTCGCCTGGAATCTGTATACCCAGCTGGTTTTGAGCTGCTGGACGGTGGCAAAAGCGGAACTCTGCGGTAGCAGGACGCTGCCAGCGAACTCGCAGTTTGCAAGTGACGGTATATAACCGAAAAGTGACTGAGCGTACATGTATACGAAGATTATTGGTACTGGCAGCTATCTGCCCGAACAAGTGCGGACAAACGCCGATTTGGAAAAAATGGTGGACACCTCTGACGAGTGGATTGTCACTCGTACCGGTATCCGCGAACGCCACATTGCCGCGCCAAACGAAACCGTTTCAACCATGGGCTTTGAAGCGGCGACACGCGCAATTGAGATGGCGGGCATTGAGAAAGACCAGATTGGCCTGATCGTTGTGGCAACGACTTCTGCTACGCACGCTTTCCCGAGCGCAGCTTGTCAGATTCAAAGCATGCTGGGCATTAAAGGTTGCCCGGCATTTGACGTTGCAGCAGCCTGCGCAGGTTTCACCTATGCATTAAGCGTAGCCGATCAATACGTGAAATCTGGGGCGGTGAAGTATGCTCTGGTCGTCGGTTCCGATGTACTGGCGCGCACCTGCGATCCAACAGATCGTGGGACTATTATTATTTTTGGCGATGGCGCGGGCGCTGCGGTGCTGGCTGCCTCTGAAGAGCCGGGAATCATCTCCACCCATCTGCATGCCGACGGTAGCTATGGTGAGTTGCTGACGCTGCCTAATGCTGACCGTGTGAATCCAGAGAATTCAATTCATCTGACGATGGCGGGCAACGAAGTCTTCAAGGTTGCGGTAACAGAACTGGCGCACATCGTTGATGAGACGCTGACGGCGAATAATCTTGACCGTTCTCAACTGGACTGGCTGGTTCCGCATCAGGCTAACCTGCGTATTATCAGTGCAACGGCGAAAAAACTCGGCATGTCGATGGACAATGTCGTGGTGACGCTGGATCGCCACGGTAATACCTCTGCGGCCTCTGTCCCGTGCGCTCTGGATGAAGCTGTACGCGACGGGCGCATTAAGCCGGGGCAGTTGGTTCTGCTTGAAGCCTTTGGCGGTGGATTCACCTGGGGCTCCGCGCTGGTTCGTTTCTAGGATAAGGATTAAAACATGACGCAATTTGCATTTGTGTTCCCTGGACAGGGTTCTCAAACCGTTGGAATGCTGGCTGATATGGCGGCGAGCTATCCAATTGTCGAAGAAACGTTTGCTGAAGCTTCTGCGGCGCTGGGCTACGACCTGTGGGCGCTGACCCAGCAGGGGCCAGCTGAAGAACTGAATAAAACCTGGCAAACCCAGCCAGCGCTGTTGACTGCATCTGTTGCGCTGTACCGCGCATGGCAGCAGCAGGGCGGTAAAGCACCGGCATTGATGGCCGGTCACAGCCTGGGGGAATACTCCGCGCTGGTTTGCGCTGGTGTGATTGATTTCGCTGATGCGGTGCGTCTGGTTGAGATGCGCGGCAAGTTCATGCAAGAAGCCGTACCGGAAGGCACGGGCGCTATGGCGGCAATCATCGGTCTGGATGATGCGTCTATTGCGAAAGCGTGTGAAGAAGCTGCAGAAGGTCAGGTCGTTTCTCCGGTAAACTTTAACTCTCCGGGACAGGTGGTTATTGCCGGTCATAAAGAAGCAGTTGAGCGTGCTGGCGCTGCCTGTAAAGCTGCGGGCGCAAAACGCGCTCTGCCGTTACCAGTGAGCGTACCGTCTCACTGTGCGCTGATGAAACCAGCAGCCGACAAACTGGCAGTAGAATTAGCGAAAATCACCTTTAACGCACCAACAGTTCCTGTTGTGAATAACGTTGATGTGAAATGCGAAACCAATGGTGATGCCATCCGTGACGCACTGGTACGTCAGTTGTATAACCCGGTTCAGTGGACGAAGTCTGTTGAATACATGGCAGCGCAAGGCGTAGAACATCTCTATGAAGTCGGCCCGGGCAAAGTGCTTACTGGCCTGACGAAACGCATTGTCGACACCCTGACCGCCTCGGCGCTGAACGAACCTTCAGCGATGGCAGCGGCGCTCGAGCTTTAAAAGAGGAAAATCATGAGTTTTGAAGGAAAAATCGCACTGGTAACCGGTGCAAGCCGCGGAATTGGCCGCGCAATTGCTGAAACGCTCGCAGCCCGTGGCGCGAAAGTTATTGGCACTGCGACCAGTGAAAATGGCGCTCAGGCGATCAGTGATTATTTAGGTGCCAACGGCAAAGGTCTGATGTTGAATGTGACCGACCCGGCATCTATCGAATCTGTTCTGGAAAAAATTCGCGCAGAATTTGGTGAAGTGGATATCCTGGTCAATAATGCCGGTATCACTCGTGATAACCTGTTAATGCGAATGAAAGATGAAGAGTGGAACGATATTATCGAAACCAACCTTTCATCTGTTTTCCGTCTGTCAAAAGCGGTAATGCGCGCTATGATGAAAAAGCGTCATGGTCGTATTATCACTATCGGTTCTGTGGTTGGTACCATGGGAAATGGCGGTCAGGCCAACTACGCTGCGGCGAAAGCGGGCTTGATCGGCTTCAGTAAATCACTGGCGCGCGAAGTTGCGTCACGCGGTATTACTGTAAACGTTGTTGCTCCGGGCTTTATTGAAACGGACATGACACGTGCGCTGAGCGATGACCAGCGTGCGGGTATCCTGGCGCAGGTTCCTGCGGGTCGCCTCGGCGGCGCACAGGAAATCGCCAACGCGGTTGCATTCCTGGCATCCGACGAAGCAGCTTACATCACGGGTGAAACTTTGCATGTGAACGGCGGGATGTACATGGTCTGACCGCGATTTGCACAAAATGCTCATGTTGCGCGCAGTCTGCGTGGTTATGAGTAATAATTAGTGCAAAATGATTTGCGTTATTGGGGGGTAAGGCCTCAAAATAACGTAAAATCGTGGTAAGACCTGCCGGGATTTAGTTGCAAATTTTTCAACATTTTATACACTACGAAAACCATCGCGAAAGCGAGTTTTGATAGGAAATTTAAGAGTATGAGCACTATCGAAGAACGCGTTAAGAAAATTATCGGCGAACAGCTGGGCGTTAAGCAGGAAGAAGTTACCAACAATGCTTCTTTCGTTGAAGACCTGGGCGCGGATTCTCTTGACACCGTTGAGCTGGTAATGGCTCTGGAAGAAGAGTTTGATACTGAGATTCCGGACGAAGAAGCTGAGAAAATCACCACCGTTCAGGCTGCCATTGATTACATCAACGGCCACCAGGCGTAAGTGAACATCTCCAGGCGGTCGTTCGACCGCCTGAGTTTTATCTTTTTGTCCCACTAGAATCATTTTTTCCCTCCCTGGAGGACAAACGTGTCTAAGCGTCGTGTAGTTGTGACCGGACTGGGCATGTTGTCTCCTGTCGGCAATACCGTAGAGTCTACCTGGAAAGCTCTGCTTGCCGGTCAGAGTGGCATCAGCCTAATCGACCATTTCGATACTAGCGCCTATGCAACGAAATTTGCTGGCTTAGTAAAGGATTTTAACTGTGAGGACATTATCTCGCGCAAAGAACAGCGCAAGATGGATGCCTTCATTCAATATGGAATTGTCGCTGGCGTTCAGGCCATGCAGGATTCTGGCCTTGAAATAACGGAAGAGAACGCAACCCGCATTGGTGCCGCAATTGGCTCCGGGATTGGCGGCCTCGGACTGATCGAAGAAAACCACACATCTCTGATGAACGGTGGTCCACGTAAGATCAGCCCATTCTTCGTTCCGTCAACGATTGTGAACATGGTGGCAGGTCATCTGACTATCATGTATGGCCTGCGTGGCCCAAGCATCTCTATCGCGACCGCCTGTACTTCCGGCGTGCACAACATTGGCCATGCTGCGCGTATTATCGCGTATGGCGATGCTGACGTGATGGTTGCAGGTGGCGCAGAGAAAGCCAGTACGCCGCTGGGCGTTGGTGGTTTTGGCGCGGCACGTGCATTATCTACCCGCAATGATAACCCGCAAGCGGCGAGCCGCCCGTGGGATAAAGAGCGTGATGGTTTCGTACTGGGCGATGGTGCCGGTATGCTGGTACTTGAAGAGTACGAACACGCGAAAAAACGCGGTGCGAAAATTTACGCTGAACTCGTCGGCTTTGGTATGAGCAGCGATGCTTATCATATGACGTCACCGCCAGAAAATGGCGCAGGCGCAGCTCTGGCAATGGCAAATGCTTTGCGTGATGCAGGCATTGAAGCGAGTCAGATTGGCTACGTTAACGCACACGGTACTTCTACTCCGGCTGGCGATAAAGCTGAAGCGCAGGCGGTGAAAACCATCTTCGGTGAAGCTGCAAGCCGTGTGTTGGTAAGCTCCACGAAATCTATGACCGGTCACCTGTTAGGTGCGGCGGGTGCAGTAGAATCTATCTACTCCATCCTGGCGCTGCGCGATCAGGCTGTTCCGCCAACCATCAACCTGGATAACCCGGATGAAGGTTGCGATCTGGATTTCGTACCGCACGAAGCACGTCAGGTCAGCGGAATGGAATACACGCTGTGTAACTCCTTCGGCTTCGGTGGCACTAATGGTTCTTTGATCTTTAAAAAGATCTAAGTTGTCATTTCCCACCCTTATAAAAGGTCCGCTTGCGGGCCTTTTTTCTTAGCTTTTATTCTGACTTGTTCCGTAGTGAACATGCTGCCACACTAACAATTCTCTGATAAGGAGCCGGTATGTTCTTAATTAACGGTCATAAGCAGGAATCGCTGGCAGTAAGCGATCGGGCAACGCAGTTTGGTGATGGTTGTTTTACCACCGCCAGAGTTATCGACGGTAAAGTCAGTTTGTTATCGGCGCATATCCAGCGACTACAGGATGCTTGTCAGCGGTTGATGATTTCCTGTGACTTCTGGCCTCAGCTTGAACTAGAGATGAAAACGCTGGCAGCAGAACAGCAAAATGGTGTGCTGAAAGTGGTGATCAGTCGCGGTAGTGGCGGGCGAGGATACAGCACATTGAACAGCGGACCGGCAACGCGGATTCTCTCCGTTACGGTTTATCCCGCACATTACGACCGTTTGCGTAACGAGGGGATGACGTTGGCGCTAAGCCCGGTGCGGCTGGGGCGCAATCCTCATCTTGCAGGTATTAAACATCTTAATCGGCTTGAGCAAGTATTGATCCGCTCTCATCTTGAGCAGACAAACGCTGATGAGGCGCTGGTCCTTGACAGCGAAGGGTGGGTTACGGAATGCTGTGCGGCTAATTTGTTCTGGCGGAAGGGCAACGTAGTTTATACGCCGCGACTGGATCAGGCAGGTGTTAACGGCATTATGCGACAATTCTGTATCCGTTTACTGGCACAATCCTCTTATCAGCTTGTCGAAGTGCAAGCCTCGCTGGAGGAGGCGTTGCAGGCAGATGAGATGGTTATTTGTAATGCGTTAATGCCAGTGATACCCGTACGTGCCTGTGGCGATGTCTCCTTTTCGTCAGCAACGTTATATGAATATTTAGCCCCACTTTGTGAGCGCCCGAATTAGTCATGAAAAAAGTGTTATTGATTATCTTGTTATTGCTGGTGGTACTGGGTATCGCCGCTGGTGTGGGCGTCTGGAAGGTTCGCCATCTTGCCGACAGCAAATTGCTTATCAAAGAAGAGACGATATTTACCCTGAAGCCAGGGACCGGACGTCTGGCGCTCGGTGAACAGCTTTATGCCGATAAGATCATCAATCGCCCACGGGTTTTCCAATGGCTGCTGCGTATCGAACCGGATCTTTCTCACTTTAAAGCCGGGACTTACCGCTTTACACCGCAGATGACCGTGCGCGAGATGCTGAAATTGCTGGAAAGCGGTAAAGAAGCACAGTTCCCTCTGCGACTGGTAGAAGGGATGCGTCTGAGCGATTACCTCAAGCAATTGCGTGAGGCCCCGTATATCAAGCACACGCTGAGCGACGATAAGTACGCCACCGTAGCGCAGGCACTTGAACTGGAAAACCCGGAGTGGATTGAAGGTTGGTTCTGGCCAGACACCTGGATGTATACCGCCAATACCACCGATGTCGCGTTACTCAAGCGAGCGCACAAGAAAATGGTGAAAGCGGTCGATAGCGCCTGGGAAGGGCGTGCGGACGGTCTGCCCTATAAAGATAAAAACCAGCTGGTGACGATGGCATCAATTATCGAAAAAGAAACCGCCGTTGCCAGTGAACGCGATCAGGTTGCCTCGGTATTTATCAACCGGTTACGCATTGGTATGCGCCTGCAGACCGACCCGACCGTGATTTACGGGATGGGAGAGCGTTATAATGGCAAACTTTCTCGTGCAGACCTGGAAACGCCGACAGCGTATAACACCTATACCATTACCGGTTTGCCGCCAGGTGCAATAGCTACGCCGGGGGCGGATTCGCTGAAGGCTGCTGCGCATCCGGCAAAAACGCCGTATCTCTATTTTGTGGCCGATGGTAAAGGTGGTCACACGTTTAATACCAATCTTGCCAGTCATAACAAGTCTGTGCAGGATTATCTGAAAGTGCTTAAGGAAAAAAATGCGCAGTAAGTATATCGTCATTGAGGGGCTGGAAGGCGCAGGCAAAACTACCGCGCGTAACGTGGTGGTTGAGACGCTCGAGCAACTGGGTATCCGCGACATGGTTTTCACTCGGGAACCTGGCGGTACGCAACTTGCCGAAAAGTTAAGAAGCCTGGTACTGGATATCAAATCGGTAGGCGATGAAGTCATTACCGATAAAGCCGAAGTTCTGATGTTTTATGCCGCGCGCGTTCAACTGGTAGAAACGGTCATCAAACCTGCGCTGGCTAACGGCACCTGGGTGATTGGCGATCGCCACGATCTCTCCACTCAGGCGTATCAGGGCGGCGGACGTGGTATTGACCAACATATGCTGGCAACACTGCGTGATGCTGTTCTCGGGGATTTTCGCCCCGACTTAACGCTCTATCTCGATGTTACCCCGGAAGTTGGCTTAAAACGCGCGCGTGCGCGCGGCGAGCTGGATCGTATTGAGCAAGAGTCTTTCGATTTCTTTAATCGCACCCGCGCCCGCTATCTGGAACTGGCAGCACAAGATAAAAGCATTCATACCATTGATGCCACCCAGCCGCTGGAGTCCGTGATGGATGCAATCCGCACTACCGTGACCAATTGGGTGAAGGAGTTGGACGCATGAGATGGTATCCATGGTTACGACCTGATTTCGAAAAACTGGTAGCCAGCTATCAGGCCGGAAGAGGTCACCATGCGCTGCTCATTCAGGCGTTACCGGGCATGGGCGATGATGCTTTAATCTACGCCCTGAGCCGTTATTTACTCTGCCAACAACCGCAGGGCCACAAAAGTTGCGGTCACTGTCGTGGATGTCAGTTGATGCAGGCTGGCACGCATCCCGATTATTACACCCTGGCTCCCGAAAAAGGGAAAAATACGCTGGGCATTGATGCGGTACGTGAGGTCACTGAAAAACTGAATGAGCACGCCCGCTTAGGTGGTGCGAAAGTTGTCTGGGTAACCGATGCTGCCTTACTGACCGACGCCGCGGCTAACGCATTGCTGAAAACGCTTGAAGAGCCACCAGCAGAAACCTGGTTTTTCCTGGCTACCCGCGAGCCTGAACGTTTACTGGCAACATTACGTAGTCGTTGTCGGTTACATTACCTTGCGCCGCCGCCGGAACAGTACGCCGTGACCTGGCTTTCACGCGAAGTGACAATGTCACAGGATGCATTACTTGCCGCATTGCGCTTAAGCGCCGGTTCGCCTGGCGCGGCACTGGCGTTGTTTCAGGGAGATAACTGGCAGGCTCGTGAAACATTGTGTCAGGCGTTGGCATATAGCGTGCCATCGGGCGACTGGTATTCGCTGCTAGCGGCCCTTAATCATGAACAAGCTCCGGCGCGTTTACACTGGCTGGCAACGTTGCTGATGGATGCGCTAAAACGCCATCATGGCGCTGCGCAGGTGACCAATGTTGATGTGCCGGGACTGGTCGTCGAACTGGCAAACCATCTTTCTCCCTCGCGCCTGCAGGCTATACTGGGGGATGTTTGCCACATTCGTGAACAGTTAATGTCTGTCACAGGCATCAACCGCGAGCTTCTCATCACCGATCTTTTACTGCGTATTGAGCATTACCTGCAACCGGGCGTTGTGCTACCGGTTCCTCATCTTTAAGAGAGACATCATGTTTTTAGTCGACTCACACTGCCATCTCGATGGTCTGGATTATGAATCTTTGCATAAGGACGTGGATGACGTTCTGGCGAAAGCCGCCGCACGCGATGTGAAATTTTGTCTGGCAGTCGCCACAACATTACCAGGTTATTTACATATGCGGGATCTGGTAGGCGAACGTGACAACGTCGTATTTTCTTGTGGCGTGCATCCACTCAACCAGAATGATCCCTACGATGTAGAAGATTTACGCCGTCTGGCGGCAGAAGAGGGTGTTGTAGCGCTGGGTGAAACCGGTCTGGATTATTATTACACACCGGAAACTAAAGTACGTCAGCAAGAGTCCTTCATTCATCATATCCAGATTGGTCGTGAACTGAACAAGCCGGTTATCGTCCATACCCGTGACGCCCGCGCCGATACGCTGGCAATTCTGCGCGAAGAAAAAGTGACGGATTGCGGTGGCGTACTACACTGTTTTACAGAGGACAGAGAAACGGCGGGTAAATTACTGGATCTCGGATTTTACATCTCCTTTTCCGGCATTGTGACCTTCCGTAATGCGGAGCAACTGCGCGATGCTGCGCGTTATGTCCCCCTGGATCGGTTACTGGTAGAAACTGACTCACCTTACCTTGCACCGGTTCCGCATCGAGGAAAAGAGAATCAACCTGCGATGGTTCGTGACGTTGCAGAATACATGGCTGTGTTGAAAGGTGTTGCCGTTGAAGAACTGGCGCAGGTAACCACCGATAACTTCGCCCGTCTGTTTCACATCGACGCTTCCCGCCTTCAATCCATCCGTTGAATGAGTTTTTTTAAAGCTCGTAATTAATGGCTAAAACGAGTAAAGTTCACCGCCGAAAATTGGGCGGTGAATAACCACGTTTGAAATATTGTGACATATGTTTTGTCAAAATGTGCAACTTCTCCAATGATCTGAAGTTGAAACGTGATAGCCGTCAAACAAATTGGCACTGAATTATTTTACTCTGTGTAATAAATAAAGGGCGCTTAGATGCCCTGTACACGGCGAGGCTCTCCCCCCTTGCCACGCGTGAGAACGTAAAAAAAGCACCCATACTCAGGAGCACTCTCAATTATGTTTAAGAATGCATTTGCTAACCTGCAAAAGGTCGGTAAATCGCTGATGCTGCCGGTATCCGTACTGCCTATCGCAGGTATTCTGCTGGGCGTCGGTTCCGCGAATTTCAGCTGGCTGCCCGCCGTTGTATCGCATGTTATGGCAGAAGCAGGCGGTTCCGTCTTTGCAAACATGCCACTGATTTTTGCGATCGGTGTCGCCCTCGGCTTTACCAATAACGATGGCGTATCCGCGCTGGCCGCAGTTGTTGCCTATGGCATCATGGTTAAAACCATGGCCGTGGTTGCGCCACTGGTACTGCATTTACCTGCTGAAGAAATCGCCTCTAAACACCTGGCGGATACTGGCGTACTCGGAGGGATTATCTCCGGTGCGATTGCAGCGTATATGTTTAACCGTTTCTACCGTATTAAGCTGCCTGAGTATCTTGGCTTCTTTGCCGGTAAACGCTTTGTGCCGATCATTTCTGGCCTGGCTGCCATCTTTACTGGCGTTGTGCTGTCCTTCATTTGGCCGCCGATTGGTTCTGCAATCCAGACCTTCTCTCAGTGGGCTGCTTACCAGAACCCGGTAGTTGCGTTTGGCATTTACGGTTTCATCGAACGTTGCCTGGTACCGTTTGGTCTGCACCACATCTGGAACGTACCTTTCCAGATGCAAATTGGTGAATACACCAACGCAGCAGGTCAGGTTTTCCACGGCGACATTCCGCGTTATATGGCGGGTGACCCGACTGCGGGTAAACTGTCTGGTGGCTTCCTGTTCAAAATGTACGGTCTGCCAGCTGCCGCAATTGCTATCTGGCACTCTGCTAAACCAGAAAACCGCGCGAAAGTGGGCGGTATTATGATCTCCGCGGCGCTGACCTCGTTCCTGACCGGTATCACCGAGCCGATCGAGTTCTCCTTCATGTTCGTTGCGCCGATCCTGTACATCATCCACGCGATTCTGGCAGGCCTGGCATTCCCAATCTGTATTCTTCTGGGGATGCGTGACGGTACGTCGTTCTCGCACGGTCTGATCGACTTCATCGTTCTGTCTGGTAACAGCAGCAAACTGTGGCTGTTCCCGATCGTCGGTATCGGTTATGCGATTGTTTACTACACCATCTTCCGCGTGCTGATTAAAGCACTGGATCTGAAAACGCCGGGTCGTGAAGACGCGACTGAAGATGCAAAAGCGACAGGTACCAGCGAAATGGCACCGGCTCTGGTTGCTGCATTTGGTGGTAAAGAAAACATTACTAACCTCGACGCATGTATTACCCGTCTGCGCGTCAGCGTTGCTGATGTGTCTAAAGTGGATCAGGCTGGCCTGAAGAAACTGGGCGCAGCGGGCGTAGTGGTTGCTGGTTCTGGTGTTCAGGCGATTTTCGGTACTAAATCCGATAACCTGAAAACCGAGATGGATGAGTACATCCGTAACCACTAATCCGTAAGACGTTGGGGAGACTAAGGCAGCCGGATGGCTGCCTTTTTTACAGGTGTTATTCAGAATTGATACGTGCCGGTAATGCTGAAATTACGCGGTGCGCCGTAGACGATAGAACCTTCCACGTTGGTATCGTAGGTTTTGTCGAACAGGTTATTGACGTTCCCCTGTAACGAGAAGTTTTTCGTCACCTGGTAGCGGGTGAAGAGATCCACCAGCGCGTAGCTACCTTGCTCGGCGCGGAAGGTGCCATACGGTGTCACGGTGTCGGTATACACGCGATTTTGCCAGTTAACACCACCGCCGACCGTCAACTCTGGCATGACAGGCAACCGGTAGCTGGTGAACATTTTAACCGTGGTGCGTGGCAGATTAGGATTAACGGCGTTTCCTTCGTTATCCTCTGCAATATAGCGTGTTGCGCCAAACGTCAGCTGCCAGTTGTCGGTAATTGCGCCGTTGAGTTCAAATTCCACACCTTTACTGACTGTCCCATCCACCGCTTTATAGGCGGTTTCGCCGTTGCTGCCGGGGATAGGTGTACCGGTGGACTGAGCGACATTATCCTGCTCAATACGGAAGATGGCTAACGTGGTGATCAGACGGCTATTCATCCAGTCCGATTTCAGACCCAGCTCGTAGTTGTTACCGGTGATTGGAGCCAGATATTTGCCTGAACTGTCACGATCATTTTGCGGCTGGAAAATAGAGGTATAGCTGGCGTAGGTCGACCAGTTGTCATTGATGTCAAACACCAGACCAGCATAAGGCGTGGTGTGGTTTTTCTCCATGCTGTAAGTCAGCGTATCAACCCGCCAGTTGGTATATCGCGCGCCGAGGATCAGATGCAGCGGATCGGCAAGGGTGACACGAGTGGCAGCATATAACGATTTCATATGTGTGGTATCGTCCTGCGCCAGGCTCTGTGGTGACCAGTCGGTTTGTGGGAAATTGCCATTAAAGTTGTAGAAACTGCCAATTTCATCCGGGAAGATGTTTGCCCATGAACTGAAGTAACGATTGTTTTGTTTGCTGTAACTGCCACCAAACATTAGATTGTGCTGACGACCAAACAATTCATAACTACCGTCAGCAAACAAATCCAGCGCATCAACTTTACGTTTGCCGCTGTTCCAACCGGTGCCGCCGACATAATCAAAGCCAGGTCCATAATTACTGTATGGCCCAACCAGCATACCATCCGCTTTATTTACATAGGCATCGACATACATCATTTTACTGTCAAATTCGACTTCGGAGTGGGTGGCATTCAGTGTCGCTTGCCAGGTATCAGCAAACCGCTGCTTGAGGGTCATAAAGACCTTGTTGATCTCTTTATCGTTATACGCCCAGTCAGGTGCGGTACTGCGTGCGCGATCGTAACTGTTGCTGCTGCCATCAGTATTCCAGCGCGGTAAACCGCCCCAGGTTGGGTTATTAACATCAATGCGCTGATATTCGTAACCGGCTGAAAGCGTCGTAAGATCGCCTAAATCAGCATCGACAATGCCGGAGAAGAAGGTCTTTTCACTGTTGTAGCGGTCCAGCCATGAGTCGTTATTCTGGTAGCCACCGACAATTCGCGCGCGGATTTTACCATCTTCGGTGAGTGGGCTTTGTAAATCCGCCACATACCGTTCTTTGTTCCAGCTACCGTATTCCGCCGAGACATCGCCTTTAAATTCACGACTGGTCGCGTGTTTTCGAACCATATTAATTGCCGCAGATGGATTACCCGTCCCGGTCATGAGTCCTGTCGCGCCACGCACTACTTCTACGCGTTCAAACAGTGCCATATCAGAAAGTGCGTCGCCCAGATTCCAGCGCGATTCAAAATAGGTGGGGATACCATCAACCATATAGTTATCGATCTGGAATCCGCGGGAATAATAAAGAGCACGATCGGAATCCGCCTGACTTTTGCTGATCCCCAGCGTGTTTTCCATCACTTCGCCCAGCGTTTGCAACTGCTGATCTTCCATCCGCTGCTGGCTAACAATAGTGACCGACTGAGGAATATCACGTTGAGTCATCTGCATTTTGGTTCCTGCAGAAGTAGACGTTACGCTGTAATCATTTTCGCCATCATCTGGAGCTGTGGCTGAACCCTCAACAATCACCGTTTCTTCAGTGGCTGGTGCAGCAAAAGCGGCAGAAGGTAATAGTGCCAGTACAATGCAACCGGCAAGTAGTGACGGTTTGGTGATGGCTTGATATTGATTATCCCTGTTAAATTGTGTTGAAAGCATTTGAAATCTCTAGGTTTATGTTGTCGTCAGGCTCATGCCGGAGGAGGGTGATGAGCGGTTATATTTAGTGTGCGAATAATTTTGCATGTAAATGCAAATGAGAAATATACGCATTCATATTTGACGTGTAAACCAAACAGAGAATGTCTTTTCAGCGCATTCGCAGGCAGAAATGGGAATAATGGCGATATATACGGCAGCAAAACGATTTTTTGCTTAAGAAATCGTGAGTTAAGGTTGAAAGAGCAGGTTTAACTCGACCATACTCTATACTCGCAGTGTGGCGCGGCGTAGCATGGCGCAACGCATGGCTATTTGAAAAAGGAAAATGTCGTGGCAGAAGAAACTATATTCAGCAAAATTATTCGTCGTGAGATCCCCTCCGATATCGTCTACCAGGATGATCTGGTAACGGCGTTTCGCGATATTTCGCCGCAAGCGCCAACGCATATTCTGATCATTCCGAATATCCTCATTCCGACTGTGAACGACGTGTCTGCTGAGCATGAGCAGGCGCTGGGACGCATGATCACCGTAGCGGCAAAAATTGCTGAGCAAGAAGGTATTGCCGAAGATGGCTATCGTCTGATCATGAACACCAACCGCCACGGCGGACAAGAGGTTTACCACATCCATATGCACTTGTTGGGTGGCCGTCCGCTGGGACCAATGCTGGCGCATAAAGGTCTGTAACGATGAGAAAAGGATGCTTTGGGCTGGTGTCTCTGGCGTTGTTAGTGCTGGTGGGCTGTCGTTCACATCCGGAAATTCCGGTGAATGATGAGCAATCGCTGGTGATGGAGTCATCTTTATTGGCTGCGGGCATCAGTGCAGAAAAGCCCGTCCTTTCGACGTCTGATATTCAACCTTCAGCATCCTCAACGCTTTATAACGAAAGGCAAGAACCCGTTACCGTTCATTATCGTTTTTACTGGTATGACGCCAGAGGGCTGGAGATGCATCCTCTGGAAAGGCCACGCAGCGTTACCATTCCCGCACATTCGGCGGTAACGCTGTACGGCAGCGCCAATTTTCTGGGGGCGCACAAAGTCAGACTTTATCTATATTTGTAAGGGGTGAATCTTGATGACAAAAATGAGTCGCTACGCCTTGATTACCGCGCTGGCGATGTTTCTCGCCGGGTGTGTGGGGCAACGTGAACCTGCGCCGGTAGAAGAAGTGAAACCAGCGCCGGAACAACCAGCCGAGCCACAACAGCCTGTCCCCACAGTGCCATCGGTGCCGACAATACCGCAGCAGCCAGGCCCAATTGAGCACGAAGATCAAACTGCACCGCCTGCGCCGCATATTCGCCATTATGACTGGAATGGCGCAATGCAGCCGATGGTCAGTAAGATGCTTGGGGCTGACGGCGTGACTGCGGGTAGCGTCCTGCTGGTTGATAGCGTTAACAACCGTACTAACGGTTCGCTGAATGCCGCAGAAGCGACCGAAACGCTGCGAAATGCGCTGGCTAATAACGGTAAATTTACCCTGGTTTCCGCCCAGCAGCTGTCGATGGCTAAGCAACAGTTAGGTTTGTCGCCGCAGGACAGTTTAGGCACCCGTAGTAAAGCCATAGGCATTGCCCGCAATGTCGGCGCTCATTACGTGCTGTACTCCAGCGCCTCTGGCAACGTTAACGCTCCGACCCTACAAATGCAGCTGATGCTGGTGCAGACGGGCGAAATTATCTGGTCAGGTAAAGGTGCCGTTTCGCAGCAATAATCCCATCACGCGCGACGAATTGCTGTCGCGCTTTTTCCCGCAGTTTCATCCCGTCACGACGTTTAATAGTGGGCTTAGTGGCGGGAGTTTTCTCATTGAACATCAGGGCCAGCGTTTTGTTGTGCGTCAGCCGCACGATCCTGATGCGCCGCGGTTCGCGTTCTTGCGCCAGTATCGGGCTTTATCACAACTACCCGCATGCATTGCACCGAAGCCGCATTTATATCTCCGTGACTGGATGGTGGTCGACTATCTGCCCGGCGAGGTAAAAACGTATTTGCCGGATACCAACGAACTGGCAGGCTTGCTGTATTATCTACATCAACAACCGCGTTTTGGCTGGCGAATAACGCTGTTGCCGTTACTGGAACTGTACTGGCAGCAAAGCGATCCGGCTCGGCGGACAGTGGGTTGGCTGCGAAGGTTAAAACGTCTGCGCAAAGCGCGGGAACCACGGCCTTTACGCTTAAGTCCATTGCATATGGATGTCCACGCCGGAAATTTAGTGCATAGCGCGTCAGGGTTAAAACTCATCGACTGGGAGTATGCCGGAGATGGTGATATCGCGCTGGAACTGGCGGCGGTGTGGGTGGAAAATACTGACCAGCACCGGCAATTGGTCAATGACTATGCCACTCGCGCGAAGATTTATCCGGCGCAATTATGGCGTCAGGTCAGGCGATGGTTTCCCTGGCTGCTGATGCTCAAAGCAGGGTGGTTTGAGTACCGCTGGCGACAAACCGGCGATCAACAATTTATCAGGCTGGCCGATGACACCTGGCGGCAGCTATTAATAAAACAATAAGGAGAGCAGTGTGGGTCCAGTAATGTTGGATGTCGAAGGTTACGAACTGGACGCGGAAGAGCGTGAAATACTGGCGCATCCGCTGGTGGGAGGGCTGATTCTCTTTACGCGTAACTATCATGATCCTGCCCAGTTACGTGAACTGGTGCGCCAGATCCGCGCAGCTTCGCGCAATCATCTGGTGGTGGCGGTTGATCAGGAAGGTGGACGCGTGCAGCGTTTTCGTGAAGGTTTTACCCGCTTGCCAGCGGCACAATCATTTGCTGCGCTGTTGGGAATGGAAGAGGGTGGCAAACTGGCGCAGGAGGCAGGTTGGTTGATGGCCAGCGAAATGATTGCTATGGATATTGATATCAGCTTTGCGCCAGTGCTGGACGTCGGGCATATCAGCGCGGCGATTGGCGAGCGTTCTTATCATGCCGATCCCGAAAAAGCCCTGGCAATTGCCAGCCGGTTTATTGATGGTATGCATGAAGCCGGAATGAAAACTACCGGGAAACACTTCCCAGGACACGGTGCAGTAACGGCAGACTCACACAAAGAAACACCGTGTGACCCACGTCCGCAAGCGGAGATTCGCGCTAAAGATATGTCGGTCTTCAGTTCCTTAATCCGCGAAAATAAACTCGACGCCATTATGCCTGCGCATGTGATCTACAGTGATGTCGATCCGCGTCCGGCGAGCGGTTCTCCCTATTGGCTGAAAACCGTTTTGCGTCAGGAACTGGGTTTTGATGGCGTGATTTTCTCTGACGATTTATCGATGGAAGGAGCCGCGATTATGGGCAGTTATGCCGAACGCGGGCAGGCATCACTGGACGCAGGTTGCGATATGATCCTGGTCTGCAATAATCGTAAAGGGGCCGTCAGCGTGTTAGATAATCTGTCACCGATCAAGGCAGAACGTGTTACACGTTTGTATCATAAAGGTTCATTTTCGCGACAGGAACTGATGGACTCGGCTCGCTGGAAAGCGATCAGCACCCGTCTGAATCAGTTACATGAACGCTGGCAGGAAGAGAAAGCAGGTCACTAACCCTGGCTTATGTGAGGAAGCGATGATTATCTATTTACACGGTTTTGACTCTAACAGTCCGGGTAACCACGAGAAAGTCTTACAATTGCAGTTTATTGACCCGGATGTACGCTTGATAAGCTACAGTACGCGGCATCCGAAACATGATATGCAGCATCTGCTTAAAGAAGTGGACAAAATGTTGCAACTGAACGTTGACGAGCGTCCGCTAATTTGCGGCGTTGGTCTGGGCGGATACTGGGCAGAACGGATTGGTTTTCTTTGCGACATCCGCCAGGTGATCTTCAACCCTAATTTGTTCCCTTATGAGAACATGGAAGGCAAGATTGATCGCCCGGAAGAGTATGCCGATATTGCCACTAAGTGTGTGACCAACTTCCGCGAAAAGAATCGCGATCGTTGCCTGGTGATTTTGTCGCGTAATGATGAAGCGCTTAACAGCCAGCGGACATCTGAAGAGTTGCATCATTATTACGAGATTGTCTGGGACGAAGAGCAGACGCACAAATTTAAGAATATCTCCCCGCATTTGCAGCGCATTAAAGCGTTCAAAACCCTCGGGTAAATGCCCTCGTCGCATCAGGTAACCTTGCCGGTACCTGATGCGCTCCGAATTCTGTAAGTCGGATAAGGCGTTCACGCCGCATCCGACAGTCGAGCATCAATGCCTGATGCGCTTCTTATCAGGCCTACCGAACGCCCTCCATACACACCTCACTCTATATCACTCTCACAAATTCGCTCAAATAATAAACAACAAACTCTGTTTTTTGATCTCACCCGGTAAAGTCGCCTATCTTTTCAGCAACAAAACTTGATTAACATCAATTTTGGTATGACCAATGCACCATTCATGTTATTCTCATTAGCGAAGAACATTTTCATTGCTGTAACCTGTTGTTAATTAAGAGCTATGTTAATAACTATTAATTAACAATTGGTTAATAAATTTAAGGGGGTCACGTTGACTACGCCATTGAAAAAAATTGTGATTGTCGGCGGCGGTGCTGGTGGGCTGGAAATGGCAACACAGCTGGGGCATAAGCTGGGACGCAAGAAAAAAGCCAAAATTACGCTGGTCGATCGTAACCACAGCCACCTGTGGAAACCGCTGCTGCACGAAGTAGCGACTGGCTCGCTTGATGAAGGCGTCGATGCGTTGAGCTATCTGGCCCATGCGCGCAATCATGGTTTCCAGTTCCAGCTGGGTTCCGTCATTGATATTGATCGTGAAGCGAAAACAATCACTATTGCAGAACTGCGCGACGAGAAAGGTGAACTGCTGGTTCCGGAACGTAAAATCGCCTATGACACTCTGGTAATGGCGCTGGGTAGCACCTCTAACGATTTCAATACACCAGGTGTCAAAGAGAACTGCATTTTCCTCGATAACCCGCACCAGGCGCGTCGCTTCCACCAGGAGATGCTGAATCTGTTCCTGAAATACTCCGCCAACCTGGGCGCGAATGGCAAAGTGAACATTGCGATTGTCGGTGGCGGCGCGACGGGTGTAGAACTCTCCGCTGAATTGCACAACGCGGTCAAGCAACTGCACAGCTACGGCTATAAAGGTCTGACCAACGAAGCCCTGAACGTAACGCTGGTAGAAGCGGGCGAACGTATTTTGCCTGCATTACCGCCACGTATCTCTGCTGCGGCCCATAATGAGTTAACGAAACTTGGCGTTCGCGTGCTGACGCAAACCATGGTCACCAGTGCTGATGAAGGCGGCCTGCATACTAAAGATGGCGAATATATTGAGGCTGATCTGATGGTGTGGGCAGCCGGGATCAAAGCGCCAGACTTCCTGAAAGATATCGGTGGTCTTGAAACCAACCGTATCAACCAGCTGGTGGTGGAACCGACGCTGCAAACCACTCGCGATCCAGACATTTACGCTATTGGCGATTGCGCGTCATGCCCGCGTCCGGAAGGGGGCTTTGTTCCGCCGCGCGCTCAGGCTGCACACCAGATGGCAACTTGCGCAATGAACAACATTCTGGCGCAGATGAATGGTAAGCCGCTGAAAAATTATCAGTATAAAGATCACGGTTCTCTGGTATCGCTGTCGAACTTCTCCACCGTCGGTAGCCTGATGGGTAACCTGACGCGCGGCTCAATGATGATTGAAGGACGAATTGCGCGCTTTGTATACATCTCGCTATACAGAATGCATCAGATTGCGCTGCATGGTTACTTTAAAACCGGATTAATGATGCTGGTGGGGAGTATTAACCGCGTTATCCGTCCACGTTTGAAGTTGCATTAATCGGCTTGTACTGGCGGATGCGGCGTAAACGCCTTATCCGCCCTGGACAAATGTTACGAGCGGTAGGCCTGATAAGACGCGTTAAGCGTCGCATCAGGCATTCCTTCAGACTCCTCCGAATCCCTAAGTATTTCCAGCCATTCCCGCGCTTTTCATCTTCTGTCTGATAGCTGCTTTTCTCCTTCGCTTGCATGATTGGCATAACAGCAAAGAAGGAGGTGTTCCCGTGAATAAATCAATGTTGGCGGGTATGGGGATTGGTGTCGCAGCTGCGTTGGGCGTAGCGGCAGTGGCCAGTCTGAACGTGTTTGAACGTGGCCCGCAATACGCTCAGGTTGTTTCTGCAACCCCAATCAAGGAAACGGTTAAAACACCGCGTCAGGAGTGTCGCAACGTCACAGTGACCCATCGTCGACCGGTGCAGGATGAAAATCGCATTACCGGGTCGGTGCTCGGCGCTGTTGCTGGCGGCGTGATAGGGCATCAGTTTGGCGGTGGTCGCGGTAAAGATGTCGCCACTGTTGTGGGGGCGCTGGGAGGTGGCTATGCCGGTAACCAGATCCAGGGCTCTCTCCAGGAAAGCGATACTTACACGACTACGCAACAGCGTTGTAAAACGGTGTATGACAAGTCAGAAAAAATGCTCGGTTATGATGTGACCTATAAGATTGGCGATCAGCAGGGCAAAATCCGCATGGATCGCGATCCGGGTACGCAGATCCCGCTAGATAGTAACGGGCAACTGATTTTGAATAACAAAGTATAACAAGGCTGTACTCTGCAATTTGGCCCCTCATTCGCTCAGGCTGAGGGGCTTTTTTTGCGACTTATTTCACCAGTTCGGGCCATAAACGCAAAGTCGTTCCGGCAATCTGCATCAGTTTTTCCAGCGATGCACCTTCGCGTGCGCTGATCGACATCCCCTGAATAATACAATTAAGGAATTCAGCCAGATGCGTCACGTCACAGTGGGTCGGGATTTCCCCGCGCGCTTGTCGTTGACATAAAAACTGCTGCAAAGTGCGCTCTTGCATCGCATGGCGTGATTTCAGCGTATTGGCGATATCTCCGGAATCCGGGGAGAGGGTGGTGCAGTTGTTGATCATAAAGCAGCCAGCCGGGGTGTCTTTGCTGGTAAAGCAGTTGGCGACGGCAGCAAAATAGTCAGCCAGCGCAGACTCCACGCTTTTCTCTTCACAAAACAGCTGTGCTTCATGCTTAGCGGCAAAACGATCGATATAGCGGTCGAGTACGGCGCGAAATAACCCCTCTTTGTTGGTAAATTCCGCGTATAGCGTGGGCGCTTTGGCTCCGGTCGCTTCGACGAGGTCCGCAAGAGAAGTCGCTTCATAACCGTGCTGCCAGAACAATTTCATGGCCTTATCAAGCGCGGCATCCCTGTCGAACACTTTTGGGCGGCCACGGCTTTTTTTTACACATTGTGTTGAGTCAGTTGCCATGATGCCGTTGTACCTGGTGACTGTGATTGAAAGGTTATTATAAAAATAATCACCTCCGTTCACCAGTCCACAAACCATAAAAATAATTGCTTTCTATTTAACTGAAATTTAAAGATTTTTAAATTAATTAATGATTGTTATAAAAAATATCTTGTATGTGATCCAGATCACATCTATCATTTAGTTATCGATCGTTAAGTAATTGTTTGCGACGTCATTCATCTGCATAAGGCCACTATTATGAAAAACGTAAAAACCCTCATCGCTGCGGCGATTTTAAGCTCCATGTCATTTGCCAGCTTTGCGGCTGTCGAAGTTCAGTCAACGCCAGAAGGCCAACAAAAAGTCGGTACTATCAGTGCTAACGCGGGGACAAATCTGGGATCGCTGGAAGAGCAGCTGGCGCAAAAAGCGGATGAGATGGGCGCAAAATCATTCCGTATTACTTCTGTAACCGGTCCAAATACCCTCCATGGAACAGCAGTAATTTATAAATAAGCATTAACCCTCATTAATGCCTGCTACTGCTGATTTTTTCCCCGCGACATGCCGTGTCGCGGGGATTTTTTTTATCCAGGATTTACAGAGTTTGTGGGCTCACTTGATGACGGCGGACATCCACCGGCATCCCGGAACGGACATCCATCACATGTTGCATCACTTCAGCGTCAGTTTGTGCTGCATCTTTAAATGATTGCATTGCGCTATTCAGCGTAATTGGCAGCAGCTGCGGATCGTCATCAATCTTCTCTGACAGCGGCTGATGTACTTCAACCAGACGCGCACCGTTTGGTTCGGCAGAGACTTTTATCGGAGTGTTGATGATATTCACTTTGGTGCCTGGGGTGACCTGGCTAAAGAGTGTTTTGATATCGTCATCCCGCAGACGAATACAGCCAGAACTTACCCGCATGCCAATGCCGAAATCGGCGTTCGTACCATGAAGCAAATAAACGCCGCCATAGGCCGTCAGACGAATCGCATGATGGCCCATTGGGTTATCCGGTCCAGCCGGCACTACCGCAGGCAACTCAATTCCCTGTGCTTTATAACGGGCGCGGATGTTTGCCGTTGGCGTCCAGGTTGGGTTTGCTCGTTTGTCTGAAACGGTGGTCACCATTGTCGGTGTCAGCGTGTCACCACCCAACTGACCAATACCTATTGGATACACGGTTACCGAATTTTTACCCGGCGGGTAGTAATAGAGACGCAGCTCCGCAATATTGATCACAATGCCTTCGCGCGGCGCATCTGGAAGTAGGGTTTGCAACGGGATCGTTAACACGCTGCCCGCGCGCGGTACGTAAGGATCAACGCCGGGGTTAGCCTGTAACAGAGCGAGAAAGCCGACGTTATATTTTTTGGCGATGGCTTCCAGAGAACCACCGTCATTTTCCACCACATGAAATTTGTTTTCGCCAACCAGACGACTGCCCGCTGGCGGCAGCGGCCAGGTGTTGGCTTTTGCCGGTAGCGCCAGCGCCACGGCAGCGGCGAACGTAAAAAACGTTAGCCAGCGAGAAAAACGCGTTTTGATCATCACCAAAAATCCATAATAAATATAAGGTTATTGTAATAAACAGATAAGCCTGAATTATGGATGGTGACAGTGTCGGATAGTGCAGGGAAGTGCAAAGAATTTGTAAATGTTGCAGATGGGGGCGCAGAAACGCCCCCGATTTACCATTAAGCGATGGCGTTCTCTTCCAGTTCACGCATAAACTGGCGTACCCATTCGATACGCGTTTTCCGCTCACTCAAATCCTGAATAAACTTCAGGCGCGTCGGACCATCAAGGCGGTAATGCTGCGGCTGTTTTTGCAGCAAACCAATCAACCAGGCCGGATCAACGTGATTCTTCTCGGCAAATTCGATCACGCCGCCTTTCTCATTACCTTCCAGCTTCCTGATCCCCAGTTTCTGCGCTTGCTGGCGCAGACGGGCAATATCCAGCAGGGTACGCGCCGGATCCGGCAGCAGGCCGAAGCGATCGATAAGCTCAACTTTGATCTCTTCCAGTTCGTTTTCCGTTTTGGCGCTGGCAATACGTTTATAGAACGACAAACGCGTATTCACGTCAGGAATGAAATCATCTGGCAATAGCGACGGCATCCGCAGCTCGACTTCTGTTTGCTGGCTGGTGAGATCTTCCAGCGACGGCTCGCGTCCGGCTTTCAGTGCATCGACGGCGTTTTCCAGCAACTCCATATACAGCGAGAAACCGATGGTTTCCATTGAGCCGCTTTGTTCTTCGCCAAGCAGTTCACCCGCGCCCCGAATCTCCAGATCGTGCGTTGCCAGCGCAAAACCTGCCCCGAGATCTTCCAGCGAGGCAATCGCTTCAAGACGTTTTTGTGCATCGGTAGTCATCGCTTTTGGATGCGGCGTCAGCAGCCATGCATATGCCTGATGATGCGAACGTCCGACGCGACCGCGTAACTGGTGCAGCTGCGCCAGACCGAAGTGATCCGCGCGTTCAATGATAATGGTGTTGGCTGTCGGGATGTCGATCCCGGTTTCGATAATGGTTGTACAAACCAGCACGTTGAAACGTTGATGATGGAAATCATTCATCACCCGTTCCAGTTCGCGCTCGCGCATCTGCCCGTGACCGATGGCGATCCGCGCTTCTGGCACCAGTTCTGCCAGCCGTTCGGCGGCTTTCTGGATGTTTTCCACATCATTGTAGAGATAATAAACCTGTCCTCCGCGCAAAATTTCACGCAGGATCGCCTCCCGGACCACCAGACTGTCATACTCGCGGACAAACGTTTTGACCGCCAGACGACGGGCGGGCGGCGTGGCAATAATCGACAGATCGCGCATTCCGCTCATCGCCATATTCAGCGTACGTGGGATCGGCGTAGCGGTAAGCGTCAGAATATCCACGTTCGCACGCATCGCTTTAATGCGCTCTTTATGACGCACCCCGAAGCGGTGTTCTTCATCGACAATCAGCAGGCCTAAATCTTTAAACTTGACGTCACTTTGCAGCAGTTTGTGCGTACCGATCAGAATATCGATTTTCCCTTCCGCCACTTCCGCAAGGATTTGCGTCTGCTCTTTGGCGCTGCGGAAACGGGAGATCATTTCGATACGTACCGGCCAGTTGGCGAAACGGTCGCGGAAGTTGTCGTAATGCTGCTGCGCGAGAAGGGTGGTAGGCACCAGCACCGCCACCTGCTTGTGGTTATCTACTGCCAGGAAAGCGGCGCGCATCGCCACTTCTGTTTTACCAAAGCCAACATCGCCGCACACCAGACGATCCATTGCCAGCGGCTGACACATGTCGCTAAGTACCGCATTAATGGCCTGTGCCTGATCCGGCGTGGTTTCAAACGGGAAGCTGTCGCAGAACAACTGATACTGCTCGCGATCGTGTTTAAACGCGAAGCCCTCTTTGGCGGCGCGTTGCGCGTAAATATCCAGTAATTCTGCCGCCACATCACGCACTTTTTCCGCCGCTTTCTGCCGCGCGCGTGACCACGCATCGCCGCCAAGTTTATGCAGCGGGGCGTTTTCTTCCGCGCCACCTGCGTAACGGCTAATCAGATGCAGTGACGACACCGGAACATACAGTTTGGCGTCGTTGGCATAGGTGAGCATCAGGTACTCGCCAGTAATGCCGCCCGCTTCCAGCGTGGTCATTCCTGCATAACGACCGACACCGTGCTCCAGATGGACCACCGGCTGACCAATATGCAGCTCCGCGAGGTTACGGATCAGTGTATCGGGGTTGATGGCGCGGCGAGAATCCTGACGACGGCGGGCAACGCGTTCACCGAGCAGATCGCTTTCGCAGATCAGCGCCAGATTACGCACCGTATCGACAAAACCATGTTCGGCAGCGCCAATCATCAGATAACGCCCACGGTCGCTGGCTTCATCAAGACGCATAATGCGTTGAGGAGCAATTTTAATTCGCGCGAGCAGTTCACCCAGTGCTTCACGGCGACCTTCACTTTCTACCGAGAACACCACCGGACCGTCGAAAGACTCGAGGAACTTACGCAGCGCATCCAGCGGCGCTTTTTGTTGTGCCTGAACGGCCAGGTCTGGCAGTTTCTGGAAACCTAAATTGGCATTCGCTGCTTTTGTCGGTAAATGTTCAGTTTTTAGCTGCACACGCGGCCAGTTTTTCAGCTCTGAAAAGAGCTCGTCTACCCGCAGCCAGAGCGATTGTGGTGGCAACAGTGGACGCATCGGATCGACGCCGCGATTTTCAAAACGCGCCAGCGTGTCAGCCTGGAAACGTTCGGCACTGTTTTCCAGATCGCCAGTATTCACCAACAGCGTATTGGCAGGGAAATAACTGAACAGTGGCGGCAGCGGTTCGCTGAAGAATAGCGGCTGCCAGTACTCGATCCCGGCAGGTAATGTGCCTTTACTCACTTGCTGATAAATATGTTCCGGATCGCGCTTCACTTCGAAGGTATCACGCCACTGGCTGCGGAACAGTTCAATTGCCGCTTTATCGGTCGGAAATTCGTGCGCGGGAAGCAGATTGATCTCTTCTACTTCCTCCAGCGTACGCTGGCTGTCGACGTCAAACACCCGCAGGCTGTCGATTTCATCATCAAAGAAATCAAGACGATAAGGCAGCTCACTCCCCATCGGGAAGAGATCCAGCAACGCGCCGCGCGTGGCGTATTCGCCGTGCTCCATCACCTGGTCAACATGGCGATAACCGGCGCTGTCCAGTTGGGTTCGTAATGCATCTCGTGACAGGCGCTGACCTTTTTTCATCACCAGCGCATGGCCGTGGAGAAAACTGTGCGGGCAAACGCGCTGCATAAGCGTATTCACCGGAACAATCAGTACGCCACGCTGCATCGTCGGTAGCTGGTAAAGGGTGGAAAGGCGCGAGGAGATAATGTCCTGATGAGGCGAAAAACTGTCGTAGGGAAGAGTTTCCCAGTCCGCCAGATTCATCACCATCTGGTCGGTAAACTGGCTAATTTCATCATGCAAACGCAGGGCATTTTGCATATCTGGTGCAATGAGTACCACCGGACCGGCGTGACGTTCGGCAATTTCCGCCACCAGCGTCGCGCAGGCAGCGCCAGTTAACTCGCCCAGCAGACGCTGCTCACCCGCTTTGACGGGCAGCGTATAACGATATTGTTCAGGCATAACGGTTGTCAGATTCTCGTTAGGATATGCCTCAACATATGGGGGCATATCTCTGATAAGCAATGCTGTTCATTATCCGTAATCGACATGGTTTAGCAAATTGAATCGCCCCGGCTGGGGCGATGGCTTAGCGGGAGTAACTGACGGCAGCGGGCAGTGAAGGCGGGGAGAACAACAGATCGCTGAATGCGCGCTGTGAAAGTTTTCTTACCAGCAAGCCCGCAACAGTACAGATGAACAAACTGACAAAGGGGTAAACCATCAGGAGTGTCAGTTCGACTTGCGGCGACCAGCGTGCCGCGTTCATTGGCGCAAGCAGAGTTAAGCTGAATATCTCTACCAGAATGCGATGGGTGGTGTAGATAGCAATGGTGTTGGTGCCAATCACATTCAGCAGGCTGGTGGAGCGCATACCGAAACGTTGCTCGTATTGATAAAACAGCTTCATGATCACCACAATCGATACCAGCGACAACAGCAGCGAGATAGTAAACAACCAGGCACCGACCGCCAGAACGGTCAGCAAAGAAGCCATCAGCAGATGGCGGCGCAACGGCACCTCTTTAACGTAGGTCATTAATGTTGCGCCAAACCATGCGCCAAGGCTGTAATAAGGCAAATTGCGGATCACACTGTTCATGCCCCACCACGGCGTGGGAACGAAATTAACCGCCACACTCATCAGTACAAACAAGGCGAATAGTGGCAGCGCCAGACGGCTAAAAATTTTACATACCACGAAATAAACAATTAACGCATACAGATACCACAAACTGGTGCTGGCGGTGATCATCCCGTGCAGGAACTCACCGGTGGAATCGGCATACGCGGCATTGGAGGCATTGCTTAAATCGCGCTCAGGTGCCAGCCACTGGTTCAGCGCACTTAACGCCAGCCACTGCACCACGCCCCAAAGCGCCAGCACCCAGAAGATGTTCCAGATCCGTTTATCGAGACAATTTCCCCACGGTACGCTGTCGATATAGCGGCGAATCAAATAGCCGGATATAAAGAAAAAAACCGGCATACGAAAGGGTGCAAGGTAAAGATTGTAATAGATCCAGCATTTGCTCAGGACTTCCGATAACGGATGCTGAAAAGTGCTCAGATGCGGATAAAAGGTAATCACCGAGTGATAAATCACTACCAGACAAATACATAATCCTTTGATCTGGTTAATCCATAGCTCTTTTTGTTTCATCAGGACAACACGCTCTTTTTATTTAACATGCTGTTGATCCTGAGGGGCCAGTCGCGTGGTGTAATGCGTATCTGTCTGTATTTGGTTATTTTTCAGATAAAGATCAGGCCACAAGGCCAATGAGAAAATGAGGCCCTTTAGTCGATTGATTTGCTGCTACTTTTCAGATTAGCCCTGACGATCACTTACAGTTCAGACGTTTACCCATCCCGCTTTCGCTTATATACTCGTGTCTTTGCTACAGCAACCAGACGGATTTCATGTACCAACCTGTCGCTCTATTTATTGGCCTGCGTTACATGCGTGGGCGTGCAGCGGATCGCTTCGGTCGTTTCGTCTCCTGGCTTTCTACCATCGGCATTACCCTCGGGGTGATGGCGCTGGTCACAGTATTGTCAGTGATGAACGGTTTTGAGCGCGAGCTGCAAAACAACATCCTTGGCCTGATGCCACAGGCAATTCTCTCTTCTGAGCATGGCTCTCTTAACCCGCAGCAACTCCCGGAAACGGCAGTCAAACTGGACGGCGTTAATCGCGTCGCACCTATTACTACCGGTGATGTGGTACTGCAAAGCGCGCGCAGCGTGGCGGTCGGGGTGATGCTGGGTATCGATCCGGCGCAAAAAGATCCACTAACGCCGTATCTGGTCAATGTGAAACAAACTGACCTCGAGCCGGGGAAATATAATGTCATCCTCGGTGAACAGCTTGCCTCACAGTTGGGCGTCAATCGCGGTGATCAAATCCGCGTGATGGTGCCATCTGCCAGCCAGTTCACGCCGATGGGGCGTATTCCAAGCCAGCGTCTGTTCAATGTGATTGGCACTTTCGCTGCCAACAGTGAAGTCGATGGCTATGAAATGCTGGTGAATATTGAGGATGCCTCGCGTCTGATGCGTTATCCGGCAGGCAATATTACCGGCTGGCGATTGTGGCTGGATGAGCCGCTGAAAGTCGACTCATTAAGTCAACAAAAACTGCCTGAAGGCAGCAAATGGCAGGACTGGCGTGACCGTAAAGGCGAGCTGTTCCAGGCCGTACGCATGGAAAAAAATATGATGGGCTTGCTGCTGAGCCTGATTGTCGCCGTTGCGGCGTTTAACATTATTACCTCGCTGGGGTTAATGGTGATGGAGAAGCAGGGCGAAGTGGCCATTCTTCAGACTCAGGGGCTGACTCCGCGGCAAATCATGATGGTCTTTATGGTGCAAGGGGCCAGCGCCGGGATTATCGGTGCAATCCTCGGAGCGGCGCTTGGCGCACTGCTTGCCAGCCAGTTAAATAATCTGATGCCGATAATCGGCGTCCTGCTTGATGGCGCGGCGCTGCCGGTCGCTATCGAACCTTTACAGGTCATTGTTATTGCGCTGGTGGCGATGGCTATCGCGCTGCTGTCTACGCTTTACCCTTCATGGCGCGCTGCCGCCACACAACCCGCTGAGGCTTTACGTTATGAATAAGATCCTGTTGCAATGCGACAACCTGTGCAAACGCTATCAGGAAGGCAGTGTGCAAACCGATGTACTGCACAATGTCAGTTTCAGCGTCGGCGAAGGTGAAATGATGGCGATCGTCGGTAGCTCTGGTTCCGGTAAAAGCACCTTGCTGCACCTGCTGGGCGGGCTGGATACGCCAACCTCCGGCGATGTGATCTTTAACGGTCAGCCGATGAGCAAACTGTCTTCGGCGGCGAAAGCAGAACTGCGCAACCAGAAGCTGGGCTTTATTTATCAGTTTCACCACCTGCTGCCGGATTTTTCTGCCCTGGAAAACGTGGCTATGCCACTGCTGATTGGCAAGAAAAAGCCCGCTGAAATCAACAGCCGTGCGCTGGAGATGTTAAAAGCGGTGGGGCTGGAGCATCGTGCGAATCACCGCCCATCTGAACTTTCTGGCGGCGAACGCCAGCGTGTAGCGATTGCCCGTGCGCTGGTCAATAATCCGCGTCTGGTACTGGCGGATGAGCCTACCGGTAACCTCGATGCGCGTAACGCCGACAGCATCTTCCAGTTGCTTGGGGAGTTGAATCGCTTGCAGGGCACCGCCTTCCTGGTGGTTACTCACGACCTGCAACTGGCGAAACGTATGAGCCGTCAACTGGAAATGCGTGATGGACGTCTGACGGCGGAACTGAGCCTGATGGGGGCGGAGTAATGGCGATGCCTTTATCGTTATTAATTGGCCTGCGTTTTAGTCGCGGACGGCGGCGCGGCGGCATGGTGTCGCTGATCTCCGTCATTTCTACCATTGGCATTGCCCTCGGCGTGGCGGTATTGATCGTCGGCTTAAGCGCGATGAACGGCTTTGAACGCGAACTGAATAACCGCATTCTGGCGGTGGTGCCGCATGGTGAAATTGAGGCGGTAGATCAGCCGTGGACTAACTGGCAGGAAGCCCTGGATAACGTGCAGAAAGTGCCGGGCATTGCCGCCGCTGCGCCGTATATCAATTTCACCGGGCTGGTGGAGAGCGGCGCGAATCTGCGCGCAATCCAGGTGAAGGGCGTTAACCCGCAACAGGAACAGCGTCTGAGCGCATTGCCCTCGTTTGTTCAGGGGGATGCCTGGCGCAATTTTAAAGCGGGCGAACAGCAAATTATCATCGGCAAAGGCGTGGCGGATGCGCTGAAAGTGAAGCAGGGCGATTGGGTGTCGATTATGATCCCCAACTCGAATCCCGAGCATAAACTGATGCAGCCAAAACGTGTGCGTTTGCACATTGCCGGTATTTTGCAGTTGAGTGGTCAACTCGATCACAGTTTTGCCATGATCCCGCTGGCAGATGCCCAACAATATCTTGATATGGGTTCCAGCGTGTCAGGTATTGCCCTTAAAATGACGGATGTTTTCAACGCCAATAAGCTGGTACGCGATGCGGGTGAAGTGACCAACAGCTATGTTTATATTAAAAGTTGGATTGGTACTTACGGCTATATGTATCGCGATATCCAGATGATCCGCGCCATTATGTATCTGGCGATGGTACTGGTGATTGGCGTGGCCTGTTTCAACATCGTCTCCACCTTAGTGATGGCGGTGAAAGACAAGAGTGGCGATATCGCAGTATTAAGAACGCTGGGGGCGAAAGATGGTTTAATTCGCGCCATCTTTGTCTGGTATGGATTGCTGGCAGGGCTATTCGGTAGCCTGTGTGGTGTGATTATCGGCGTAGTGGTTTCACTGCAACTTACCCCGATTATTGAGTGGATTGAAAAGTTGATCGGTCATCAGTTCCTCTCCAGCGATATCTATTTTATTGACTTCCTGCCATCGGAATTGCACTGGCTGGACGTCTTCTACGTACTGGTCACAGCATTGTTGCTGAGTCTTTTGGCAAGTTGGTATCCGGCGCGACGCGCCAGTAATATTGACCCTGCGCGAGTCCTTAGCGGCCAGTAAAGGCAGTACATTAAAACAAGGAGCGGCAATGTATTACGGGTTTGATATTGGTGGAACAAAAATTGCGCTTGGCGTGTTTGATAGCGGTCGGCAGTTGCAGTGGGAAAAGCGGGTGCCGACACCGCGTGACAGCTATGACGCATTTTTAGATGCAGTGTGCGAGCTGGTGGCTGAAGCCGATAAGCGTTTTGGCTGTAAAGGTTCTGTCGGCATCGGTATTCCGGGAATGCCGGAAACAGAAGATGGTACGCTGTATGCCGCCAATGTCCCCGCTGCCAGCGGTAAACCGCTGCGTGCCGACCTGAGCGCACGTCTTGATCGCGATGTCCGCCTTGATAACGATGCCAACTGTTTTGCCCTTTCAGAAGCCTGGGATGATGAATTTACTCAATATCCACTGGTGATGGGGTTGATTCTCGGCACCGGCGTTGGCGGCGGGCTGATTTTCAACGGTAAACCAATTACCGGTAAAAGCTATATTACCGGCGAGTTTGGCCATATGCGTCTGCCGGTTGATGCGTTAACCATGATGGGGCTGGATTTCCCGTTACGCCGCTGCGGCTGTGGTCAGCATGGCTGCATTGAAAATTATCTGTCTGGTCGCGGTTTTGCGTGGCTGTATCAACACTATTATCATCAACCGTTGCAGGCTCCCGAAATTATTGCGCTTTATGATCAAGGCGATGAGCAGGCAAGGGCGCACGTTGAGCGTTATCTGGATTTATTAGCGGTTTGTCTGGGAAATATCCTGACCATTGTTGACCCTGACCTGGTCGTCATTGGTGGTGGCTTATCGAATTTCCCGGCAATCACAACGCAACTGGCGGACAGGCTGCCTCGTCATCTCTTACCTGTAGCTCGTGTTCCGCGCATTGAACGCGCGCGCCACGGTGATGCGGGAGGAATGCGTGGTGCGGCCTTCCTACATCTAACCGATTAAACAACAGAGGTTGCTATGCTGTCGCGTCGGGGTCATCGGTTAAGTCGTTTTCGTAAAAATAAACGCCGTCTGCGCGAGCGTTTGCGTCAGCGTATTTTTTTCAGAGATAAAGTGGTGCCGGAAGCAATGGAAAAACCAAGAGTACTCGTACTGACAGGGGCAGGTATTTCTGCGGAATCAGGTATTCGTACCTTTCGCGCCGCAGATGGCCTGTGGGAAGAACATCGGGTTGAAGATGTGGCAACGCCGGAAGGTTTCGATCGCGATCCTGAACTGGTGCAAGCGTTTTATAACGCCCGTCGCCGACAGCTGCAGCAGCCAGAAATTCAGCCTAACGCCGCGCATCTTGCGCTGGCTAAACTGCAAGACGCCCTCGGCGATCGCTTTTTGTTGGTGACGCAGAATATCGACAACCTTCATGAGCGTGCCGGTAACACCAATGTTATTCATATGCATGGGGAACTGCTGAAAGTTCGTTGTTCACAAAGTGGTCAGGTTCTCGACTGGACCGGAGACGTTACCCCAGAAGATAAATGCCATTGCTGCCAGTTCCCGGCACCCTTGCGACCGCACGTAGTGTGGTTTGGCGAAATGCCACTCGGCATGGATGAAATTTATATGGCGTTGTCGATGGCCGATATTTTCATTGCCATTGGTACATCCGGGCATGTTTATCCGGCGGCTGGGTTTGTTCACGAAGCGAAACTGCATGGCGCACACACCGTGGAACTGAATCTTGAACCAAGCCAGGTCGGTAATGAATTTGCCGAGAAATATTACGGCCCGGCAAGCCAGGTGGTGCCAGAGTTTGTTGAAAAGTTGCTGAAGGGCTTATAAAGCGGGAAGAATTGCCTGATGTGCTACGCTTATCAGGCCTACAAGGGGACGCAATTAATTGAATTTGCGGGTTTGTGGGCCGGATAAGGCGTTTACGCCGCCTCCGGCATAATAGACGCACACTTTACTGCCTCTTTTACCGTTTACTCGTCAATAACAACGCGGCAATAAACGTACAGACACCAATCAGTCCTGCCCAGAGCGGCGATATTCTGGTAATCGCAAAGCTATTATCGATGTACAAACATAAAGCCTGATAACCCATATTGGCAATAGTCATCGCCACTGCAAACTTTAATGCATAATTAAGGCGCGTCGTGTAGTAAAAAAATGCAGTAAAGACGATGAATGCAACTGCCCAGGCAAAAAGACCTAATATCGTGGTACTGCCGGGAGGATCATTCTCCTGCTGTTGTCCGGGATGCGGATAATATGTCAGTGGCGGCGTCGGTTGTTTTAATATCTGTGCTTGTAAAACAGCCAATGCATTATTGATTCCCTGATACCAGAGGTCCGCATGTAAATAAGCCTGAGTGTGATTTTCTACCAGAAGGCCGAGATGTTTATCGTCCAGACCGCTTTCAACCTGGCCGTTGGTTATCATAATTAACCGTGGCTCGCGGGTGGTAAAAAGTAACAGGACGCTGCCTTTTACATCACTCAATGAAGATGACGCATGCGCCAGCATCGCTTTGCCATTTTGCCTGAAGCTTGCTTCATTAACGCCAGGTACAACCACGATAAACGGCGCAATCCCGGTTTGTTGGCGAAAAAGCTCGGCTTTATGCGCGATCTCTTCAGCATCCGGTACAGTACCTGTAACATCTGTAAAAAGAGTCTTCATTATTGGAATCAATGGATTACTGGTTGCCGTCAGAGGCAGGAGTATCAGTAAACTGAGCAATAATATGATTTTTTTCATGGGCGGGACTTCCGTTTCCTGCGTGTCTTTTTAGAGGAGGGCATACTGATTAATAAACCGACGGAGATAAAAATAACGCCCATAATGCCGATAAACCCCCATTTAAAAAAATTAACCCACGGGTTATTTATCTCAGCCTTTTCAGGATGTCCTGGAGAATAATAAACATTAACTTTATCGCCTTCGCTGTCTTCATAAAAATCGCTGCCGATACTCGAATTGAAAATTAGCGTGTAATCAGGCGTCGGTCGAAAGGCAACGACGGGATACCACGAACCATTTTTACCCGTGCGATGAGAATGACTGGAGTGCCAGACGGTATCAACAATGACGCCTTCAGTATGAATCGCGTCTTTGCTATAGGTGAACTGGTTATAAAAGACAACAACAGAAATGAGGATCAGTACCAGACCGATACCGAGGAATATACGAAAGAAAACTCTACTGTCCTGACTCATTAGCCACATCCTTGCTAAATAAAAAACGGGCGGTAATACCACCGCCCGCTTGCTGAATTAACGTCCTGCTTTCAGCTTCTGATAATACTCTTCATAAATGCTGCTGGCTGCGCCAACGTCATTCTGCCATTCACCATTTTTAATGGTTTCAGCATCCGGGTAGAGCGTTTTATCGTTCGCCACTTCCGGACTTAACAGCTTACGCGCCGCAAGGTTTGGCGTTGGATAACCGATAGTTTCTGCAACCTGTTTTGCCACATCCGGGCGCAGCAGGAAGTTGATCAATTTCAGCGCGCCTTCTTTGTTTTTGGCATTTGCCGGGATCGCCAGGCTGTCCATCCAGAAAATGCCGCCTTCTTTCGGCCACACCACATCAATTGGCGTACCCGCCTGGCGTGCAACGAAAGCAGAACCGTTCCAGATCATGCCGAGGTTAACTTCGCCTTCCATATACGGGTTAGCGGGGTTATCGGAGTTAAACGCCGCGACGTTTGGCATCAGTTTTTTCAGCTCGTTGTATGCAGCTTCAATCTCTTTCGGATCGGTGGTGTTACCGGAGTAGCCCAGCTTACGCAGCGCCATCTGGAACACTTCACGGGCATCGTCGGTCAGCAGCAGGCTGCCTTTGTACTCAGGTTTCCACAGATCGGCCCAGCTGGTAACGGATTTCGGATCCACCGCATCACCGTTAACGCCAATCGCCGTTGCACCCCAGATATACGGAATGGAATAGTCGTTATTCGGGTCAAACGGCTTGTTGAGCATGTCTGGATCGAGGTTGCTGAAATTGCTTAACTTCGACTTGTCGATCTTCTGGATCATCCCTTCTTTACGCATTTTATCGACGTAATAGGTTGAAGGAACCACCAGGTCATAGGCACCGTCTTTGTACGTTTTCAGCTTCGCGTACATGGTTTCGTTCGACTCGTAAGTCGAATAGATAACCTTAATACCGGTTTCTTTGGTGAACTGTTCAAGCAGTCCTGGCGGCACGTACTCGGTCCAGTTGTAGAAATACAGCGTGTTGTTGTCATCGGCGTGAGCGGCGCTCATGCCCAGTGCCAGAGCACCCGCCGCGAGCAGGTGGCGTGACCATTTTTTCATTTAACGTCCCCTGTGTTACCTTTCGTTTTATCACGAGCAATAAGCTGGCTGGCAATTACCATCACCAGCGACAGCACCAGTAATATGGTTGCCAGCGCGTTAACTTCCGGCGATACGCCGACTTTGACCATCGAATAAATTTTTAACGGCAGAATTTCATAGCTTGGTCCGGTGACGAACGAAGAAACTACTACATCGTCCATCGACAGGGTAAAGCTTAACACCCAGCCCGCCGCTACCGCTGGCATTGCCAGTGGCAGAATGATTTTTCGCAGAATGGTAAATTCGCTGGCACCGAGATCTTTCGCCGCTTCCAGCATTCGCACGTCAAAACCTTTCAGGCGCGAATACACCGTCACCACCACAAACGGCAGGCAGAAGGTGATATGCGAGAACAGCAGCGACCAGAAGCCAAGCTGAATACCCAGCAGCATAAACAGCACCAGCAGAGAAATCGCCATCACAATATCTGGCGACATCATCACCACAAACAGCATTCCGCTAACGAACGGCTTACCGCGAAAGCGATAACGGTACAGCGCAACTGCAGTCAGTGAACCGATAAGCGTAGCAAACGTCGCTGAAAACACCGCCATCGTCAATGAATGCTGAGCTGCCTGCAACAGACTGTCGTTGTTCATCAGCAGGCTATACCATTTAGTGGTAAAACCCTGCCAGTTGATGCCAAAGCGCGAGCTGTTGAACGAGTTCACAATCAAAATAATGATTGGAATATACAGGTACGCGTAGATAGCGGTCATAAAACCGCCGCGAAGCAGTCGACCGATCATTCGAGTTCCACCTTCTTATTCAGCAAGCGAGAAGCGCGCCAGTAAACCAGCAACATCAGGCCCATTACGATAGTCAGCGTAATGCTGGTGGCTGCACCAAACGGCCAGTCACGAATATTGAGGAACTGTACTTTGATGACGTTACCGATCAGCAGGTTTTTCGCACCGCCCATCAGGTCGGACACATAGAACAGGCCCATCGCTGGCAGCATCACCAACAAGCATCCGGCAATAATCCCCGGCATCGTCAGTGGGATAATGATGCGGATAAAGGTCTGCAACTTGCTGGCACCGAGATCGCGCGCCGCCTCCAGCAACGGCTTATCCAGTTTTTCGATACTCGAGTACAGCGGCATCACCATAAACGGCAGCAGAATGTAAACCAGACCGATAATCACCGCACTGGGTGTGAACATGATGCGAATTGGTGTATCGATAACGCCCAGCCAGAGCAAAAACTCGTTGAGATAGCCTTTGGTGCTGAGGAAAATTTTCAGCCCGTAGATACGAATCAATGAGTTGGTCCAGAACGGAACAATCAGCAGAAACAGCAGCAGCGGACGCACCTTGTGTGGCAGCTTCGCCAGAAACCAGGCAAAAGGATAGCCCAGCACCAGGCAGGCGAGGGTGGCGATCAGCGCCATATTCAGCGAGTGCAATAGCACTTCAAAATAGAGCGGATCGAGCAGACGCGTGTAGTTATCCAGCGTAAAGACCATTTTGACGAAACTGGCGTCGTCGCGGGTCAAAAAGCTGGTGCCAATGATCATCAGGTTGGGCAGAAAGACAAACAACACAAGCCAACCGACAATAGTGACAATCACTACATTCTGGAACTTACTTGTGTTCTTCATCAGCCAGTACGACCTCCCAGCTTTCTACCCAATTAATGGCCATTTTTTGGTCGAGAGAGTGGTCAAAGTCAGGATCGTCTTCATTGAAGAATTCGCTGACCATCACCATCTTGCCATTTTCCAGTTCAACAACCGACTCCAGCGTCATGCCTTTATAGTTACGCTCGCGAACGTAACCAATCAGCCCTTCAGCGTGGTTGTCGTCGTTAATCTCTTCAACACGTAAGTCTTCCGGGCGCAGCAGAACATGCAGTTTTTGCCCCGGTTCAACGGCGAAGTTAACGTAGATATTACATTCGCGGCCTTCAACGTTGGCGCGTACGCGCTGCTCGTCGAGACGTTCGATGACAGTGGCGTTAAACATATTGATTTCGCCAATAAACCCAGCAACAAACAGGTTTTTCGGCTCTTCATAGATTTCACGCGGCGTGCCGTCTTGCTCAATGCGACCATCGCGCATCACCACAATCCTGTCCGACATGGTGAGTGCTTCTTCCTGGTCGTGAGTCACGAAGACGAATGTAATGCCAAGCTTACGCTGTAACGCTTTCAGCTCGTTCTGCATTTGCTTGCGCAGTTTGTAATCCAGCGCTGAGAGCGACTCATCCAGCAACAACAGACGAGGCTTGTTAACCACCGCGCGGGCAATGGCGACGCGTTGCTGTTGACCACCAGAGAGCTGATGCGGTTTGCGTTGAGCGAAGGTTTCCAGCTGCACCATCCGCAGGGCTTCCATCACGCGGGGCGTAATTTCAGCAGCGGGGGTTTTTTGCATGCGCAACCCAAAGGCCACATTTTCGAACACGGTCATGTGGGGGAAAAGTGCGTAGCTTTGGAAAACAGTATTCACATAGCGGTTTTCCGCCGGAACGTGGGTGATGTCCTCGTTATCCAGCATGATGCGTCCGGAATCAACAGTTTCCAGACCTGCAATCAGGCGAAGAACGGTTGTTTTACCGCAGCCAGAAGGGCCAAGCAGCGTGAGGAACTCGCCATTGTTGATAGTCAGATCCAGCTGGGGAATGACCTCTTTACCATCAAAGCATTTGCGAATTCCCGCCAATTGCACCAGCGGTGAAAGCGAACTCGGTTGTTTATTCAATTTTTTACTCTGTCCCATGTAAACGCAACGGATGGCTTACCGATGCGGGGTTTGTGGTTAACCACCTTGGTGACTCTTAATGAGGGCGGTAATTCTACGGCAAACCGCTTGAATCGCCAATCTTTGTTGTGAATTACTGGCTTAGCTTTATATTCATTAAGGTAATGCTGATAAATATTCCCGCTTGCAGGGGTAAAAGTGACCTGACGCAATATTTGTCTTTTCTTGCTTCTTAATAATGTTGTCACAAAAAGTGAGGGTGACTACATGGATAAACTACTTGAGCGATTTTTGAACTACGTGTCTCTGGATACCCAATCAAAAGCAGGGGTGAGACAGGTTCCCAGCACGGAAGGCCAATGGAAGTTATTGCATCTGCTGAAAGAGCAACTCGAAGAGATGGGGCTTATCAATGTGACCTTAAGTGAGAAGGGCACTTTGATGGCGACGTTACCGGCTAACGTCCCTGGCGATATCCCGGCGATTGGCTTTATTTCTCATGTGGATACCTCACCGGATTGCAGCGGCAAAAATGTGAATCCGCAAATTGTTGAAAACTATCGCGGTGGCGATATTGCGCTGGGTATCGGCGATGAAGTTTTATCACCGGTTATGTTCCCGGTGCTGCATCAGCTACTGGGTCAGACGCTGATTACCACCGATGGTAAAACCTTGTTAGGTGCCGATGACAAAGCAGGTATTGCAGAAATCATGACCGCGCTGGCGGTATTGCAACAGAAAAACATTCCGCATGGTGATATTCGCGTCGCCTTTACCCCGGATGAAGAAGTGGGCAAAGGGGCGAAACATTTTGATGTTGACGCCTTCGATGCCCGCTGGGCTTACACCGTTGATGGTGGTGGCGTAGGCGAACTGGAGTTTGAAAACTTCAACGCCGCGTCGGTCAATATCAAAATTGTCGGTAACAATGTTCACCCGGGCACGGCGAAAGGAGTGATGGTAAATGCGCTGTCGCTGGCGGCACGTATTCATGCGGAAGTTCCGGCGGATGAAAGCCCGGAAATGACAGAAGGCTATGAAGGTTTCTATCACCTGGCGAGCATGAAAGGCACCGTTGAACGGGCCGAAATGCACTACATCATCCGTGATTTCGACCGTAAACAGTTTGAAGCGCGTAAACGTAAAATGATGGAGATCGCCAAAAAAGTGGGCAAAGGGTTACATCCTGATTGCTACATTGAATTGGTGATTGAAGACAGTTACTACAATATGCGCGAGAAAGTGGTTGAGCATCCGCATATTCTCGATATCGCCCAGCAGGCGATGCGTGACTGCGATATTGAACCGGAACTGAAACCGATCCGCGGCGGTACCGACGGCGCGCAGTTGTCGTTTATGGGATTACCGTGCCCGAACCTGTTCACTGGCGGTTACAACTATCATGGTAAGCATGAGTTTGTGACTCTGGAAGGTATGGAAAAAGCGGTGCAGGTGATCGTCCGTATTGCCGAGTTGACGGCGCAACGGAAGTAAGCGAAAAGGGATGCGGCATGTGATGCCGCATCCGGCTTAACTTCAAACTTACCCTTCGAAGAACCAATACCCGCTATTGACTAGTGCCGCAAGCATCGCGAGAAATGACGGATCTTCCAGCGCATCACCAAAATTCTCCGCGGTCAGCGCAATGTTGCTGGCGAGCGCATCCAGTGCCGGACGGTGTGGGGAATCGATCTTCTCACCATTGGCATACACGTCGTCGCCAATGCGCAATACGCGCAGACCACCCAGACGCACCAGCACTTCACCTTGTTTCAGCGCATCGTAGATTTCATCCGGCTGATAAGGCGGCTCTGGCGGCGCGATATCCAGTTCATGGCGTGACTGGGATATAAACTCCCCAAACCATTGCTTAAAGTGTTCCGGCTGGTTGATCAATTCGAGCATCATCTCACGCAGTTTATCCATCTCTTGCGGCAGAACATCCGCAGGATGAGCGCGAGGTGGAACATCAGGATCGCTGTAGTAGTTGCCGCCCAGTTCACGTTGCAGCACATAATCGGCAAATCCGCTAATCAGTTCCCGCGTATTTGGCGCGCGAAAACCCACGGAATAGTTCATCGCATTTTCCAGCGCGTAGCCTTCATGCGGGAATCCTGGCGGAATATAAAGAATATCACCAGGCTCCAGCTCTTCATCGATGATGGCTTCGAACGGATCGACCTGTAACAGATCCGGATGTGGGCAGTGCTGTTTCATTTGCAGCTTTTCGCCCACTCGCCAGCGACGACGTCCGGTACCCTGAATGATAAACACGTCGTACTGATCGAGATGCGGGCCGACGCCGCCGCCAGGTACAGAAAAAGAGATCATCAGGTCATCAATACGCCAGTCCGGCAGTTCACGGAACGGTCGCATCAGCGCGGCGGTCGGCTCATGCCAGTGGTTCACTGCTTGCACTAACAATGACCAGTTAGTTTCACCGAGATGATCGTAGCTTTCGAATGGACCGTGGCTGACCTGCCATTTGCCATCCTGATGACTGACCAGTCGACTGTCGACTTCGCTTTCCATCGCCAGACCCGCCAACTCGTCTGGAGAGATTGGGTCAATAAAATTATTAAAGCCGCGTTTTAACACCACCGGGCGTTTCTGCCAGTGACGTTCAAGAAAATCGGGCCAGTTAAGAGTGAGTTGGTATTCCATGTTAAGCATCCACAGGCTGGTATCTGCAACCGATTATAACGGATGCTTAACGTAATGCGTGAAGTATGGACATATTTATTCATCTTTCGGCGCAGAATGCTGGCGACCAAAAATCACCTCCATCCGCGCACCGCCCAGCATGCTCTCTCCGGCGACGATTTTACCCTCATATTGCTCGGTGATTTCGCGGGCTACCGCCAGCCCTACACCTTGCCCAGGGCGTAAAGTATCAACCCGTTGACCACGGTCGAAAATGACCTCTCGCTTGCTTAATGGAATACCGGGGCCATCATCCTCGACCACAATATAGAGATGCTCGTCTGTTTGCCTTGCAGAAATTTCGACAAACTCGAGGCAATATTTACAGGCATTATCCAGCACGTTGCCCATCACCTCGACAAAATCGTTCTGCTCACCGACAAAGCTGATCTCTGGCGAAATATCGAGAGAGATATTGACCCCTTTGCGTTGATACACTTTGTTCAGCGCCGAGGTGAGATTGTCCAGCAGTGGGGCGACCGGATGCAGCTCGCGGCTGAGCAATGTCCCGCCGCGCATACTGGCACGATGCAGGTAGTAGCCAATTTGCTGTGAAATGCGGCTGATTTGCTCCAGCATTACCGGTTCAGCATCACTGACGCTCATCTTCTCACTACGCAGAGAACGCAGCGTACTTTGCAGCACCGCCAGTGGCGTTTTCAGACTATGGGTCAGGTCGGTGAGCGTCGTACGATATTTGTCGTAACGTTCGCGTTCACTTTTTAACAATCGGTTCAGGTTTCGTACCAGACTGGTCAGTTCTCGCGTTGTGGCTGGATTGAGCAATTCGCGGTTATGTTCTTCCAGTTCGCGGACTTCTTTTGCCAGGGCTTCGATGGGGCGTAAACTCCACCAGGCGGCGACCCACAGCAGCGGGATCACTAACAGCAGATTGGCTGAGAGCACATAGATAAACCAGCTCCAGACCATATAGGAACTTTTTAGCTCCACCGGAATGGTATCCACCACCACAATGGTCAACTTTGGCATCCGCGATGTTGCCGGGTAGACGTTTACCGCCACCGAGTGGGTCATCTCCGCGTCGTCATCATCTTCCCGCACTTCCTGCAACTGTTGCTGTATCGAATGATCTCCACTCAGCAAGAGGCTGGTATCGTTAACATCCGCTTCAATTTCATGAAAACCATTCGATTTCAGCCAGTCAGGCTGGATCATCTTCATCAGCCAGGGCACGTCACGTTGCGCCCATAAAAGCTGCCCGTTCTCATCATAAATTAGCGTCATAGTGGGGCTTTGCTTGTCGATATTTTCGGGTAACTCGACATGCAACTTATTGTTTTCCCACTTCGCAAGGGTATAGAACAGATTGCTCTCGCCACGTAACAGCCGAAACGTGGTTTTATCGAAACTGACGCTATAACCGATCAGCGCAACCATTCCGTAGGCAAGCGAAAGCACCAATACTACTGCTGCCGTTGCTAACAGAAAACGTACCCGCAGCGAGAGCGGGAAAAAAAGACGCAGTAATTTTTTCATCAGCGCAATTCGAACAGATAGCCCTGGCCGCGAACGGTGGTAATCACTTCTTGCGGATATTGTGCCTGTATTTTTTTGCGCAGACGTCCCATCAGTACATCTATGGTATGACTTTCCCGCAGCTCCGCATCCGGGTAGAGTTGTAGCATTAACGAATCTTTGCTGACCACTTTGCCATTATTGCGTATCAACGTTTCCATGATGGTGTATTCGAACGCGGTCAGTTTGATCACTTCGTCATTAATAGATAATTCACGGCGGGAGAGATCAACCTGAAACGGGGGTAGCGAAATGACCTGTGAAGCCAGACCGCTATTACGCCGCATTAATGCCTGCATTCGCGCCATCACCTCTTCAATATGAAACGGTTTAGTCACGTAATCATCAGCACCGGCACTTAATACTTCGACTTTGTCCTGCCAGCTTTCACGGGCGGTTAATACCAGAATCGGCAGTGAAACATCATTGCTACGCCAGCGGCGTATCAGTGACAGACCGTCCTCGTCAGGCAAACCGAGATCGACAATCGCAATATCCGGTAAATGTTCATTGAGATAATAATCGGCTTCTTTGGCATCTTCTGCGTCATCGACCTGATGACCAGCATCCTGAATCTGAACTTTAAGATGGTGACGTAACAACGCATTGTCTTCAACAACCAGTACGCGCATTTTTTATTTCTCCCTGTCTTAATTATTAAAATAGTGTAACGCGATTATGTGGTTATGGGGGTAAACATTAAATAAACCAGCGGGGAGGGGAGGTAAAGTGAAAAAAGAAAAAGTGGATAATCTTAATAAGCAGGCCGGACAGCATCGCCATCCGGCACTGTTTTGACGCTTATTTCAGCTCATCAACCATGGTGATGGCGCGACCAATGTAGTTAGCCGGCGTCATTGCTTTCAGGCGGGCTTTCTCTTCTTCTGGCAACGCCAGACCGTCGATAAACTGCTTCATGCCTTCGGCGTCAACGCGCTTACCGCGAGTCAGCTCTTTCAGCTTCTCGTACGGTTTTTCGATGCCATAGCGACGCATAACTGTCTGGATTGGTTCTGCCAGCACTTCCCAGTTGTGATCCAGCTCATCCAGCAGATGGTCACGGTTTACTTCCAGTTTGCTCACGCCTTTCAGGGTGGATTGATATGCAATCAGCGCATAACCGATACCCACGCCGAGGTTACGCAGCACGGTGGAGTCGGTCAGGTCACGCTGCCAGCGGGAAACCGGCAGTTTGCTTGCCAGATGCTGCAATACCGCGTTGGAAAGGCCCAGATTCCCTTCGGAGTTTTCGAAGTCGATCGGGTTAACTTTATGCGGCATGGTGGAAGAACCAATCTCACCAGCAATGGTTTTCTGTTTGAAGTGGTTAAGGGCGATATAACCCCAGACGTCACGGTCAAAGTCGATCAGAATGGTGTTGAAGCGCGCAACGCAATCAAACAGCTCGGCAATGTAGTCGTGCGGTTCGATCTGGGTGGTGTACGGGTTCCACTGAATACCCAGCGAGGTGACGAACTCTTCGCTGAACTGATGCCAGTCAACTTCCGGGTAAGCGGCGATGTGGGCGTTATAGTTACCGACCGCGCCGTTGATTTTGCCGAGGATCTCCACCTGGTTAAGCTGGCGGTACTGACGTTCCATGCGGTAGGCAACGTTTGCCATCTCTTTACCGATGGTTGACGGCGTGGCTGGCTGACCGTGGGTACGAGACAGCAGCGGGATATCGCGGTACTGAACGGCGAGATCTTTAATGCCATCAATCAGTTGACGCCAGTACGGCAGGATCACTTCATCACGCGCGGTTTTCAGCATCAACGCGTGGGAGAGGTTATTGATATCTTCCGAAGTACAGGCAAAGTGGATGAATTCAGAAACCGCGTGCAGTTCCGGGATCTCCGCCACTTTTTCTTTCAGGAAATACTCAACCGCTTTAACGTCGTGGTTAGTGGTACGCTCGATGGTTTTGATGCGTGCTGCATCTTCTTCGCTGAAACTGGCGACAATTGCATCAAGGTAACCGATTGCGTCGGCAGCAAAAGCAGGAACTTCCTTGATCGCTGCGTGCGCGGCCAGTTTTTGCAGCCAACGTACTTCAACTTGTACACGGAATTTCAGCAAACCATATTCGCTGAAAATCCCGCGCAGCGCGCTGACTTTATCGCCGTAGCGTCCATCGACAGGGGAAACGGCGGTCAGTGAGGATAATTCCATAGATCACAACTCCGGGGTTAAATGAGCAAGAATTTGTTTTGCCTGAGTGGTCAGGCGATTACGAGAAAACATCAGTTGCAGACGTCCGCCGCCAACCTGGTGCCAGAGCACGGCGGCGCGAATGCCTGCCAGCAGGGTTGCGCGAACTTTCGCCTGCACTTGTGGGCTTTGCAGTACAGCAGGGGAACCGGTTACCTGAATGCGTGGGCCAAGCGGGCTAATCACATCAACATAGATAGCAGCCATCGCGCTCATCAGCGTTTCGGACTGTAAATCGAAGTGTTCGAGCTGACGTTGCAGGCCGTTGATCCGGTTGCCCAGAGTGTCGAGCGCACCTTTCGCTGAGGAGAGTTTGCGCTCAAGCACCATCAGGCTGAGTGTGTAGCGGGTTAACTCAGCGTTTAAGCCCTGGCGACTGCTGGCATTGAGCACGCCGAGCAAGGTTTCCAGCCCGACGCGCAGGTTGGCTTCGCTACCGCCAAAAACCGCCAGCGTCGAGCTGGGGTTCATATCGATAATGCTGTTGAGTGAGACGTGTAGCGCATCGGCATCACAATGCCCCTGGTGAGCGAGTTGTTGCACCAGGCGTGCCGACTGACAAATACCGGCCAGGGCGAGGGTGATGTCATAGTAATTCTTTGCCACGTTCACTGCTTCCTTGTTTTAAGTAAAGAAAATAATCAGGCCGGCAGCGGCAGACGCTGCTCAATAATACCGCCACCGAGGCACACTTCACCGTTATAGAAGACGGCAGACTGGCCCGGCGTCACGGCGGCAACCGGCTCATCGAAAATCACTTCAATGCGATCATCGTCCAGCGCCTTGACGGTGCAGGGGATATCGGTCTGGCGATAGCGGGTTTTTACCGTGCAACGCATAGTGCCGGTGAATGGTTCGCGATCGACCCAGTGCAGCTGCTGGGCAATCAGACCGATAGACATCAGACGCGGGTGTTCATGGCCCTGCGCAACAATCAGAATGTTGTTTTCGACGTCTTTATCGACCACATACCACGGTTCTTCGGTGCCTTCTTTGGTGCCACCGATACCCAGACCTTTACGCTGACCGAGGGTGTGATACATCAGCCCCTGGTGCTCACCAATTTCATCGCCATCGACGGTAATGATTTTGCCCGGTTGCGCCGGGAGATAACGGCCCAGGAACTCGCGGAATTTACGTTCGCCAATGAAGCAAATGCCGGTAGAGTCTTTTTTCTTCGCGGTGACCAGACCAAGATCTTCAGCAATCTTACGCACCTGCGGTTTTTCCAGTTCGCCGACCGGGAACAGGCTTTGCGCAATCTGCTCATGGCTAAGCGTATAAAGGAAGTAGCTCTGGTCTTTATTGCTGTCCAGACCACGCAGCAGGCGGCTCTTGCCATCGACATCTGCCCGACGTACGTAATGACCGGTAGCGATATAATCGGCACCTAAATCTTCAGCGGCAAATTCGAGGAAGGCTTTAAATTTGATCTCTTTGTTGCACAGAATATCCGGATTCGGCGTGCGACCGGCTTTATATTCGGCAAGGAACAGTTCGAAGACGTTGTCCCAGTACTCGGCAGCAAAGTTAACGGTGTGCAGTTCAATGCCGAGCTTGTCGCAGACAGCCTGGGCATCAGCCAGATCCGCTGCCGCTGTGCAATATTCCTCACCGTCGTCTTCTTCCCAGTTCTTCATAAACAGACCTTCGACCTGATATCCCTGTTGTTGCAACAGCCAGGCAGAAACGGAGGAATCGACACCGCCGGACATGCCGACGATTACTTTTTTTGCGGTTTCAGACATTGGATCACTCACGACATTGAACTTCAAGGCGGCGTATTCTATCACGCAGCCTTTTAGATGACACCCTTTGTAAAAGGCCAGTTAAAATCGCCAATCATCTCCAGCGGATAGCGTTGCCTGCTTTGATAACAACGAATACTTTCCGCCACCAGCGGCGAACGCAGATTTGACGCCTGTAAAATTTCTTCGGCGCTAACCCAACGGCAGCAGTCGATATCGCTGTCATGAGGCTGGGTCGGGCATATTTGCTCAAGCTCAATAGCAAACAGGAAACGCAAAAACGGCGTTTTATCTGGCGCAATCCACTGATGCATACGAATAAAGTGTTGCGGTTGCGCGCTGATGCCGGTTTCTTCCCACAGCTCACGGGCGGCGGCTTCCACTAAGGTTTCATCGGCTTCCAGATGCCCGGCAGGTTGGTTCCATAACGCTTTACCATTAATCGTCTCTTCAACGACTAAAAATTTGCCTTCTGCGTGCACCACGCAAGCAACGGTAACGTGCGGTTTAAACATTTTGCGTCCTTAATCTGTCGCTTCTCGCCATTCGCCGTTGGCAAGATTATCCAAAGAGTAATCACCCATCGCATAGCGAATCAGTCGCAGCGTGGGGAAACCAACATGGGCGGTCATGCGGCGCACCTGGCGATTACGTCCTTCATATAAGGTGATCTTCAGCCAGCTGGTGGGAATACTTTTGCGTTCACGAATTGGTGGATTCCGCGGCCATAACCACGCGGGTTCGTCAACCAGCTCTACGCCTGCGGGCAGGGTAGGGCCATCATTTAAGGTTACGCCATTGCGCAAGGCTTCAAGTGCGTCTTGTGTGGGAATACCTTCCACCTGCACATAATAGATTTTTCCGGTGCGTTTACCCGGCTGGGTTAAACGCGCCTGCAACGCGCCGTTATTGGTCAGCACCAGTAACCCTTCGCTATCGCGGTCAAGACGACCTGCTGCATAAACGCCCTGAACCGGGATGAATTCTTTTAATGTTTTGCGTCCGGCTTCATCGGTGAACTGCGGAAGAACATCGTAGGGTTTATTGAACAGGATCACGCGCGTGGGCTGATTTTCAGGTTTACGCTTAGTGGAGTGTTGCGAGTTTAGTCGACTAACCTGTTTTTTTCTAAAAGAAGATTTAGAATCGCTAAAGTATTTCATGGTAAATTCCAAATAGAGCTATACGCAGAGGGTAGCACAGTGTCGGATTGCATTGGACTTTTAAGGTACTCGTTAGAGGTTCAGGGTTCAGGCTCTTCAGCGCGGTTTCATCAATACCTGGGTTAGTGAGCAGCGGTTGTGTGGCTGCATGGTGATAAATATGGCCCAATGAACACATTTTACATTGATGAATTGAATAAATACTGGTATGAAAAATAGTGTTTCTGTATTACTGATGGGTGACAGCACTTCACTGTTCAAGTTCAGGATGATGCTTTACCACTACCATCATCAGCAGTAATAAGAGGGGCATCGCAGCCTTCTTTTTTATTCTACTGATACAGCCATTTTCCCGCTTCTGCTGATTCTGCAAACATCCGTACAGTTAACGGTAAACGTGTTGTTTCTACCTCTTCCCGCTTGAGCTTGAACCATCGTTGAAGCAATGGTGCAGACTCCCATGGAAGGTACAAAGACCAGTCCAGATTATCCAGGTTAATCCCAAACCTCTCTTTGTATTTCCGTATAGCGTCCTCTAAATCATCTCGTGGATAGTCGAACAAATCAGAGTCCAGTTCTAACGGAATTTCCTTCCCGTGGTCATCCTGATAACCTGGAATCTCATCACGGAACAGTGCTAAAACTTCGTCTGTGATTGTTGTCGCCATTAGAAGGAAGTCCACTTAATACGGTCTTGAGGTTTGGCAATCAGATTGTATTTTTCCTGGGTACGAGTCGAAACCCTGTAAAGACTCATCGACAGTGAAGCCCAACCAATCCACGGGACCCAACGAGCGATAATTGCAGCAAGCTTATTAGATTTCTGCATCCTTACACCCACTGGTGTATGAACAGAAATACCAAAAGGCATGCGTGCATCTCTCATCAGTATACGCGCATACTTTGAGACAACACTTGTTCCCAGGGTTGCCCCTTGCGGCTTCGCTCTTGTACCCAGCCACGGTTGACCAGATAAGATTGCTGCACCTGATACCGAATCAATCCCCAATTCCTTACAGAATTCTTCAAGGAATATGACGTTGAGTAGTTCTATTTTGGACAGGTTCGGGTGTCCTCTGTAGAAATATGTTCCATTGCGTTCTTCGGTAGTATCCATTTGTCAACACTCCATTGTTATATAGTGTTTCTGTTACTTGAAGTTGATTTCTTCGGTTGCAGCAGATGCAGAACCAGTAAAGGCAACGAGTTTCACAGCTATCAGTGCAAAGCGTTTCATGTGAACCTCAAAAAGGGGGGATGCCATAATTTACTCGTTGCTTGTCGCTTCAACCATGACTTTTGATAATTTTCCCAATAGTGCTCAAAGTGAGATAGTCGCTGAGTCGAGTAATGTCAAATTTTGACCAAATAGCATCCTGTTAGTTATCTCTGGTGGTTTTTTTTATTGCTTAAAAACTGGTGTAACTTATTGATATTTAATGACTTATTTGAAGGTCTGAAAAATACTGTCTTTGGTCTAAAAGAAGTTTTTTGCATGGTATTTTCAGAGATTATGAATTGCCGCATTATAGCCTAATAACGCGCATCTTTCATGACGGCAAACAATAGGGTAGTATTGACAAGCCAATTACAAATCATTAACAAAAAATTGCTCTAATGCATCCGTATCGCAGGACGCAAACGCATATGCAACGTGGTGGCAGACGAGCAAACCAGTAGCGCTCGAAGGAGAGGTGAATGGAAAGTAAAGTAGTTGTTCCGGCACAAGGCAAGAAGATCACCCTGCAAAACGGCAAACTCAACGTTCCTGAAAATCCGATTATCCCTTACATTGAAGGTGATGGAATCGGTGTAGATGTAACCCCAGCCATGCTGAAAGTGGTCGACGCTGCAGTCGAGAAAGCCTATAAAGGCGAGCGTAAAATCTCCTGGATGGAAATTTACACCGGTGAAAAATCCACACAGGTTTATGGTCAGGATGTCTGGCTGCCTGCTGAAACCCTTGATCTGATTCGTGAATATCGCGTTGCCATTAAAGGCCCTCTGACCACTCCGGTTGGTGGCGGTATTCGTTCTCTGAACGTTGCCCTGCGCCAGGAACTGGATCTCTACATCTGCCTGCGTCCGGTACGTTACTATCAGGGCACCCCAAGCCCGGTTAAACATCCTGAACTGACCGATATGGTTATCTTCCGTGAAAACTCGGAAGACATTTATGCGGGTATCGAATGGAAAGCTGACTCTGCCGACGCCGAGAAAGTGATTAAATTCCTGCGTGAAGAGATGGGCGTGAAGAAAATTCGCTTCCCGGAACATTGCGGTATCGGTATTAAGCCGTGTTCGGAAGAAGGCACCAAACGTCTGGTTCGTGCAGCGATCGAATACGCAATTGCTAACGATCGTGACTCTGTGACCCTGGTGCACAAAGGCAACATCATGAAGTTCACCGAAGGCGCGTTTAAAGACTGGGGCTACCAGCTGGCGCGTGAAGAGTTTGGCGGTGAACTGATCGACGGCGGCCCGTGGATGAAAGTTAAAAACCCGAATACCGGCAAAGAGATCGTCATTAAAGACGTGATTGCTGACGCATTCCTGCAACAGATCCTGCTGCGTCCGGCTGAATATGATGTTATCGCCTGTATGAACCTGAACGGTGACTACATTTCTGACGCTCTGGCTGCACAGGTCGGCGGTATCGGTATCGCCCCAGGCGCAAACATCGGTGACGAATGCGCCCTGTTTGAAGCCACCCACGGTACTGCGCCGAAATATGCCGGTCAGGACAAAGTAAACCCAGGCTCTATTATTCTCTCCGCTGAGATGATGCTGCGCCATATGGGCTGGACTGAAGCCGCAGACCTGATTGTTAAAGGTATGGAAGGCGCAATCAACGCCAAGACTGTAACCTATGACTTCGAGCGTCTGATGGATGGCGCTAAACTGCTGAAATGTTCAGAGTTTGGTGATGCGATCATCAAGAACATGTAATCTCTACATGTGTTAAATATTGAAACGGGCGTGTTATACGCCCGTTGTTTTATTTATGTGGATATTATTAATAGCATGTCGAGAATATTTATATGAAGACCATTACTTGAGTCCATATGGGCATGTTTTTATAATACAACTATTATGTAAACATTTATTTGTTATTTCGCTTTCTCCTGGAGGACACTCTTGACTGCTTTTGAGTAAACTCCATAAATCCTTGTTGAATGGTGTGATGTTATAAATAGTAATAGGGTATTCTTTATCCTTAAAGATAATACCAGACTTAACCGGTGTAAATATACTTCCAGGAGTGAGAAATATAGTAGGTTGATACCAGATGATCATTTTCATATCACCCCATATGGCTGAAAAAGATATACCGCATGTAGGTTGAATTACCGTGTCAATTACTATCCACTTCATTTGTTATGTCTTATCCCACGGTATTTAATATGGTTCATTAGGATGTTTATTTCTTGATTTTGCATATGAGTATATTACCCCCTCAAAAAAACAAATTAATTAAAAATTAAAACCATTGTTTATATAAAACAAAATTTAAAGCAAGAAATCTCAATAGATATTAAACAAAATGAGATTTAGTGAAAACATTAAATTATTCACTTCGTTTTAGATTTGTTTAGCTAAAATGTTATACATTCAAATGACTGAACATCCTGTAATTAAAACATAGCCTTTATACTACTTTGTGCCAATTTGCTAAACATTATGGTTGGCCTTTTTATATAACGATAATGACGAATATAAGCATGACATGAGAATAAGGTTTCAATTTTTTAGTTATATAGGAATGGTTTAACCCATTCCTGGCTAAAATACATATAACCGGATGATGACTAAACCAAAACACATGTGCGTTAAGTATTGAAACGGGCGTATGGCACGCCCGTTGTTTTTTATAAATATGTTAACCGCTATAAAATAACGTATCAAAAGTCAAGTGATCACATTTCAAATATCAAGTTGATAGTATTGATCTGGTGATTATTTATGGGTGGCAATAAAAAGATAGTATTACTCATCCATATGAATAGTCTCTGCACTTTTATTTCCATTATGCTAATGCCTTACTGAATTATGAAGCATTTTTTAAACATCCAACTTTAGCTAGATTAATGGTTTATTATTTTCTACATCTTCAATATATAAAAGCGTATTATCAATGGCGTAGTAACTGCGTTTGTTATGATTAACATCAGTAACCCACCGGAAAACGCCCGCGTCTGCCAGTGTTGAACAGTATTCCCGAAATGTTGATTTTCCGCAAATATGAAGCAATGCGGCCTCTTTTATTTTAGCAGGGTTCTTGGTCGTACTAACTTTTAACAGGTTCCTGGTTCCTCTTAATAACAAAACCGTGTCATCGTGAGTAATAATTCTGATGTTATCCGTAGCCAGATAATAAATGTAATGTGCAATACGGTAATGTTTTAATTCTGAATAAAACCAGGAGAAGTTTTGCTCTTTTCTCACTTGCTCAAACATCTTTTGAAAAACAACAACCTGATCCATCAGGATAATAACCTCTTGTTAGTTGTGAGACTGCGTAGTGTGCACGATCGGTTTTACCACTTCAATCTGGTCTGTCCTTTGGCTGTGATATGTACAAAGTGTGAAAGGGGGATTACCTGAATTCTCCCGGTGAGCATTTTGCAACGGACCAGCTCCGGTACAAACGCTGTTGTGGGTTCAGATTATAAGATTCTGTCTAAGGGGCGGGATAAAGGTGAAATTAGGGGGCATGAAAGATGACTTTATAACCTTGCTCACCCCAGTGTTGTAAAAGTTCGTTTTGCCTTCTCGTTGGTGCCATGCCTGTCCAGACAATCAATGTTTGCGTTGGGAACAGTTCCGGGCGCGGCGCTTCAATGGGATCAGCAAGAACAGAAATGTGCCATCCTGACAATGATAAACGCCATGCTTCCAGCCACAATCGTGCTCTCTCTTCAACATTCCACGCCATCAGAATGGCTTCTTTACCGGGCTTACGGCGCATTTCGAAAAGCGAGGCTGCTGCGTATTCAATTAATGCGCCGTCAAACATACTGCTCATAATGCGGGAGGTGTTGTGATCAAGCACGAGACGCTGGCGAACAGGAAGGTAAACATGATTAATCAATTGATCTACTGGGTACTCTCGACCCAGTGAAATAATTCTCGCGCGTAGTTTGGCAGGATTAGCCATACGAAGAATTGACATCATCTCTTCTTGCAGGCGGCTCCAGTCATCTTCCGTATCCTGGCTGGTGGTTTCCAGTAATGCTTTAACTTTGCCTACAGGGACGCCATTACTTATCCAACGCTTGATCTCTTCGATGCGTTGTATGTCTTCTTCATCAAAGAGTCGGTGTCCGCCTTCACTGCGCTGTGGTTTTAACAAACCGTAGCGGCGTTGCCAGGCCCGGAGAGTGACAGGATTAATCCCGCAACGTTCAGCAACATCACCAATGCTGTAATAAGCCACAATTCCTCCTTGCGGTCACAAATCTCCGTCGCCTGTACACGACCCAATAATACTTTGTACAATATACGCTAAAATTGTACAAAGTATAAATAAGATTTCAGCTAAATTGAATGAAACATTATTTTTAATGTGGATTAAATTTAAACATAACGTATTCATTTTCACGATGATTTACTGAAATCATGTGAAATAATATGCTGAAAATTATTTTTTCTCTGGCCACGCAACTGAAGGGATACCATTCAATTTAGCTTTCGCAAACAGATCTCCCTGAAACATCTCAATTCCTGCGGATTCAAGCCACATCCACTCTTCTGGTGTTGCCACGCCCATAGCACTGACTTGAATTTCAAGTGATGTACAGCATTTTATGATCGCTTGAATAATTGCCTGCCGTGGCCCGCTTTTATGAACATTGGTAATCAATTCCTGACTGATTTTAATTCTGTCAGGCTGGAAGCGTGACAGGAGTAACAAACCGGCAAAACCTGCGCCAAAATGATCAATTGCTACACTGATACCGGCAGCCTTAAGCGATTTAATCGCTTCTGCAAACTCATCAAACCGAGATATGACTTCACTTTCAGTAAATTCAACGATGATTTGTTCAGGCACCAGAGCATTGGCCTTTATTTCATCAAGTAAAAAAGAGACTGCGTCAGGTTCGTTAACCAGGGTCATAGGTAATAGATTGATTGAAATCATTTTATCACCGAGGTCAAGTGCGTGTGCCATCGCGAATGCAAGCGCCTTACTTTTGAGATCCGCTGTATAGATTTCCCCTTCTTTACGCTGCCCAACCGCTATAGCTGACGGGCTGTCTTCATTTTTTTGCACAATGGCTTCAAAAGCGATTATCCGCCGCGATAAGGGATCGACAATAGGATGAAAGGCAAAGTGGTCGTTTATAGTTGGTGAAAGGGTACAGGAATCAAGTTCTTTATCAGATCCGTCAGCGATAAAAAGCCAGGAGTCTTCGGCAGGGATCTCGAAATAGGCTGCTTGTTCGGTTGCAAGGACAAAAGTACGAAAAAATTGTAGCGCTCTGTCATCATAAGTTAGCTGAAATTTTGATGTGCCTTTGTCGAATACGGCCTGTAAAACGTCATCTCGCTCGTGCAGGCGCAAATCAAATAATTCCATTCCCGCTTTGCCAAAACGGCGAGCAGGCGCGTAATCGCACAGCAGCTCAACAATATTATAGTGCCGTGGATCCTGGCATATAGCCCGATATATCATTTTAACCTGTTCTTCCGGACCTTCCAGAAGCTGGAAAAAATGAGATCCATTAAACAGTAAGATCCCTGTTACGTCAGACTGCATGTTCCTGCGATTTGCTATCGAAACCATTTCTTCGATTTTTTTGACAGGTTCGTCGTCACGTATATGGCTACGATAAATAAGGGTGGTAAGCATTAACTGTCCAGGGTAATGGGAGAGGCGAGAGTAAGACGGTAACAGACATATCTTCCGGTGTCTTTCTTTTAATACCAAAACATAACTGTTTCTTTACATTGATAAAAAATGGAAAAAGTTGAAGATGAGTTGGCGAAAATTCTTGTATAGGTTGTCATTTAAATGATGCAATATTTTTTATCATAACCTGTTGTTTTATATGTATTAGCACTAAATGCAAAAAAAATAATTTATCATTCTGTACACATATTTCGTACAAGTTTGCTATTGTTACCTCACTTAACATTGATTAACATTTTTAACAGAGGCGTAGCATGCATCAAAATTCAGTGACTTTAGATTCTGCGGGAGCAATCACTCGTTACTTTGCAAAAGCTAACTTGCCTACTCAGCAGGAAACTCTCGGGGAAATTGTGACTGAGATTTTGAAAGATGGACGTAATCTGAGTCGAAAGTCGCTTTGTGCCAAACTTCTATGCCGACTGGAACAAGCGACAGGGGAAGAGGAACAGAAACATTATAATGCACTAATTGGGTTGCTTTTTGAATAATGCAACAGCCTGATTATTTAACAGGTTAGCTATGAAGTCGTTATGAAGACATCTGATAATGAAAGTACAAAATATGAAATTACTGGCCAGGCGGTGCTCCATATACTGCGCATGAAGATAAATTTTTCGTTACAGACTCTTATTAAGCAATTACTCGTAATGAAATCGGTTGAGGAAAATGCTTTCCGACGAGATTTAATTGACAGCATAATTCGTGATTTTAGCAACAGTGATACAGGAGAGCCAAACAGAAGAACAGCGATAGCTGACAATAAAAGTATGTTCAATGGTAAGAAAATAAACAGAATACATTAAAATTTCATAAGTAAGATGAGAGGTTACCATGCTTGAAGATACTACAATTCATAATGCAATAACTGATAAAGCGTTATCAAGCTACTTTCGTAGTTCAGGTAATTTGTTAGAAGAAGAGTCAGCTGTGTTAGGGCAGGCTGTGACCAATTTAATGCTTTCAGGCGATAATGTTAATAATAAAAATATTATCTTAAGTCTGATACACTCTCTGGAAACAACAAGTGATATTCTCAAAGCTGATGTGATTAGAAAAACACTGGAAATCGTGTTGCGATACACAGCTGATGATATGTAACTTTTAATTATTAAGTATAAGTTTATAGAAAACTCAGTCATCTTATTTTTGTCTGTCGCTTTAGACTATACACAGCATAATTTTATTGGGTCAATATTCCTACGAGGCTGACATGAATAATTCAATCCCCGAGAGATTTATTTTTCAATGTGCTTTGTTTAAAAATCTCGAGAGGGAGGTGCTCATGACGCACGGGTATGTTGATAGTCATATTATTGATAAGGCTTTACGCTTGCGTTTAAAAGATGAAACTAGTGTGATTCTTTCTGATCTCTATCTGCAAATCTTGCAGTACATTGAAATGCATAAGACTACACTAACGGATATCATTATTAATGACAGGGAATCAGTGCTCTCTTAGAACTTGAGTAAGGTTATAGAATAAACATCAGCTGTATCATCATGCTGGTGCAAAGTGAGCATTTCAGGCGTTATGCTTTCTTAATATATCCGCAATATCAGGGGGCAAACAGGAATGGAGAGCGCTCGTTTTCCATTCTTGACGCCTGATATCCCACCTAATTTGTTTAATTCTGACTACATTGTGCTCAATAATTAATAGGTTAGATGAAGATGGAGAAAATTTTATCTTCAGCGTGGATATTTCTTATGCTCTCTACCATGCTCTCTGTAGATGCCAGTGCGAGCGAATGAATGGCATTTTCATGTATTAAACCCTTTGGCCGGGACAAGCAAATGCGCAATACACTCATACCCATCTTCATTGCGATATGCTTGTTTATAACCGGTGTCACTATTTTGAACATCCAGCTCTGGTATTCCGCAAAAGCAGAGTACCTGGCGGGAGCAAGATATGCCGCCAACAATATCAATCATATACTTGAAGAAGCGTCACAGGCGACTCAAACGGCGGTTAACATTGCCGGGAAGGAATGCGACCTCGAGGAGCAATATCAGCTTGGCACTGAAGCAGCTCTGAAACCTCACCTGCGCACAATCATCATTCTCAAACAGGGAACGGTCTGGTGTACATCCTTACCGGGGAATCGGGTCCTACTGTCTCGTATTCCTGTTTTCCCGGACAGTAATTTACTGCTGGCTCCGGCAATCGACACCGTTAATAGATTACCTATCCTGCTCTATCAGAGCCAATTTGCAGATACGCGCATTTTGGTTACGATAAGTGATCAGCATATTCGCGGGGCGCTTAATGTACCCTTGAAAGGGGTAAGGTATGTATTACGCGTGGCAGATGACATTATTGGACCTACGGGTGATGTGATGACGCTTAATGGACACTATCCCTATACCGAGAAGGTTCACTCCACAAAATATCATTTCACTATTATCTTTAACCCGCCGCCACTCTTTAGCTTCTACAGACTTATCGATAAAGGCTTTGGGATTTTGATATTTATTCTGTTAATCGCCTGCGCCGCTGCCTTCCTGCTTGATAGGTATTTCAATAAAAGCGCAACGCCTGAAGAGATCCTGCGACGGGCTATAAATAATGGGGAGATCGTCCCATTTTACCAACCTGTGGTAAATGGTCGGGAAGGGACATTGCGGGGAGTTGAGGTGTTAGCCCGCTGGAAACAACCTCACGGTGGATATATATCACCCGCGGCATTTATTCCACTTGCTGAAAAATCCAGATTAATCGTTCCGCTTACGCGAAGCCTGATGAATCAGGTTGCCAGACAGATGAACGCTATCGCGAGTAAACTGCCGGAAGGTTTTCATATTGGGATTAATTTTAGCGCCTCGCATATTATTTCGCCGACATTTGTCGACGAGTGCTTAAATTACCGTGACAGTTTTACCCGTCGCGATTTAAACCTCGTTCTGGAAGTTACCGAGCGTGAGCCATTAAATGTTGATGAAAGTCTGGTTCAGCGGTTGAACATTCTGCATGAAAATGGTTTTGTCATTGCGCTGGATGATTTCGGTACTGGCTACTCAGGGCTTTCTTATCTGCATGACCTGCATATTGATTATATCAAAATTGATCACAGTTTCGTTGGCCGCGTAAACGCAGACCCAGAATCAACTCGGATTCTGGATTGTGTATTGGATCTGGCGCGTAAACTTTCGATCAGTATCGTCGCTGAAGGTGTCGAAACGAAAGAACAACTTGACTATCTGAATCAAAATAATATCACATTTCAGCAGGGTTATTATTTCTATAAACCGGTAACATACATCGACCTGGTCAAAATTATCCTTTCTAAACCGAAGGTGAAGGTTGTGGTTGAGTGAAAATCGATCAGTAAGGCCATGGTGCGGTGTAATTATAGACAGCTAATTAGCTCGTTGCCTCTTGTTACTATTGTTCATTATTTTGTTTGCTATAATTGTTTGAAAGTTTTGACAGGATTGCCATTAGTAGCATGAACAATAGTAATAATCTGGATTATTTCACTCTCTATATCATCTTTTCCATTGCATTTATGCTGATCACTCTCCTGGTCATCCTTATTGCAAAACCCAGTACCGGGCTGGGAGAAGTGCTTGTGACGATAAATTTGCTTAATGCCCTTGTTTGGCTGGCGATCAATCTGGTTAATCGATTAAGGGAAAGACTCGTCAGCCACAGGGATCAGCAATAATCTTTCAGTTTCTCACTGTCAGTATGCGGCTGAATGGGGTGCTGACAGTGAACGCCTGGATCATTGAAGGAAAGGAATTATTGCGCAAATAGTTGTCAACCCTGGTGTTATCACAGTTGGTTTTATATATCATCGAAATAATTTCTATGGCAACTATTAATAATTTTGATGTCGAAGAGTTATTTGTTAAACAAAATCGTCACCCCAAAGTGATCAATGTCATGAAAATAAGGTGAAAAATGATAATGCCGCCTTATTTATCATTTATATATTGTCGCTGTTTATCTATTTAAATTTTTTGTGCTTTTGTTTTTGTCTTTACCCTCCGTTTTGGTAATCTGAACTCATAGGTTATTTGACCAGGAATGTTTGTTAATCCAATGAATGGATGGTTAATCTATGAAACTGAAAAAACTCCCCGGGTTTAGTTTAGGACTTATTGCTTTGGCGGTGGGTAATGCATATGCAACACAATTGTTGGATGATTATAGTATACTTTCCTATATAACTGATGAAGAATCGCCGATTGAAATCAAAGATAATAATTCGATAAGTAATGGAGAGTATCTAACCACTAAAGACGAAAGCCATGCTGTGAAAGTGGATGACGGTGTAACTGGATATATAAATAATGCCAGTGTGATGACTAGTGGTGATGGATCTTATGGTATTTCTGTTGATAGTCATAACAAAGTATTATATATAAGCGATAGCGATATTAAGACCTCTGGAAGCGTATCTGACAAAGGAAATAACCAAGATGTTAATGGAGGGATAACAGCCAGCGCAGTAGTCAGTGAATTTGGTGGCACCATCGTTATGAATGGTGATAATTCAGTCGAGACGAGGGGGGCATATTCAGCGGGACTTTTAAGTCAGGTTAATGATTCTGGGATTGTGGAAAATAACACCCGTCTTGAAACCACAGATAAAACGAACATTGTTACCTATGGGGAAAATGCAGTAGGTGTTCTTGCATGTTCAAGTCCTGGAGAGTCTCGAACATGTGTCGATGCTGTAGATGATGAAGTTAGTGATTCTAACAGTTACGAAGTTATTAGCCGTGCTGATTTAAAAATGAATGGTGGTTCCATAACAACTAATGGCACTAATAGCTATGGTGCTTATGCTAATGGGGAAAAAGCATATATTAATTTAGATTATGTGGCACTTGAAACCGGGGAGCATGGAAGTTATGCAGTTGCTATTCGACAAGGTAACATTGATATAAAAAATAGTTCTATTACAACAAAAGGCACTAAAGCCCCCATTGCAAAAATATACAATGGTGGAGAGTTATTTTTTTCCAATGTCACCGCGGTATCAGAACAAGATAAAGGAATATCAATTGATGCATCAAATATCGATTCTCAAGCCAAAATAGCACTATCAAGTGTCGAACTTTCAAGTGCTTTGGATAGTATTGATGTTAACAAAACTACAACGGATGTAAGCATCCTTAATCGAAGTATTATCACGCCTGGTAATAATATTCTGGTTAATAATACTGGAGGTGGCTTAAACATAATTTCGTCCGACTCTACTCTAAATGGAGCGACTAAACTCGTTAGCGGCACAACTACACTGAAGCTTTCAGAAAACACAATCTGGAATATGAAAGATGACTCCGTTGTTACCCATCTGACTAATTCAGACAGTATTATCAATCTTTCGTATGATGATGGTCAAACATTTACCCAGGGAAAAACGTTAACCGTAAAAGGTAATTATGTCGGTAATAATGGTCAGCTTAATATCCGCACCGTATTAGGTGATGATAAATCGGCTACTGACAGACTTATTGTTGAGGGTAATACTTCGGGTTCAACTACCGTCTATGTGAAAAATGCTGGAGGAAGCGGCGCGGCCACGCTAAATGGGATCGAACTCATAACTGTGAATGGCGATGAATCTCCAGCAGATGCCTTCAGACAAGGTGATGCAAGGATTGCAGCTGGAGCTTTCGAATATCAACTAAAACAACAAGGCAAAAACTGGTATTTGACAAGTTATCAGTCAGTGAATGAGGAGGATAACAGCTCAGAGGGAAATTCAGAATCAACAGAAACGCCTACCCCCGTTCTGCGCCCCGAAGCTGGAAGTTACGTCGCCAACCTGGCAGCCGCTAACACTCTTTTTGTTATGCGTCTGAACGATCGTGCAGGTGAAACGCGCTACATCGATCCTGTAACTGAACAGGAGCGTTCAAGCCGACTTTGGCTACGTCAAATTGGCGGGCATAATGCCTGGCGTGACAGCAACGGACAGTTGAGAACGACCTCGCATCGCTACGTCTCGCAGTTAGGGGCGGATCTGTTAACCGGTGGTTTTACCGACAGTGACAGTTGGCGTTTGGGAGTGATGGCTGGTTATGCCCGCGACTACAACTCAACTCATTCCAGCGTGTCGGATTATCGTTCGAAAGGGAGTGTCAGAGGCTATAGCGCAGGGCTGTATGCCACCTGGTTTGCCGATGACATCAGTAAAAAAGGCGCATACATTGACGCCTGGGCGCAATATAGCTGGTTTAAAAACTCGGTAAAAGGAGATGAATTAGCCTATGAATCCTATAGCGCGAAAGGTGCAACCGTCTCGCTGGAAGCGGGTTACGGTTTTGCCCTGAATAAATCCTTTGGTCTGGAAGCGGCGAAATATACGTGGATCTTCCAGCCACAGGCACAGGCTATCTGGATGGGCGTCGATCATAATGCGCACACGGAAGCCAATGGCTCACGTATTGAGAATGACGCAAATAACAACATCCAGACCCGACTTGGTTTCCGCTCCTTTATTCGTACTCAGGAGAAAAACAGCGGTCCGCACGGTGACGACTTTGAACCTTTTGTTGAAATGAACTGGATCCATAACAGTAAAGATTTTGCTGTCTCAATGAACGGTGTGAAAGTCGAACAAGACGGGGCGCGTAATCTGGGGGAAATTAAACTTGGCGTAAATGGCAATCTGAATCCGGCGGCCAGCGTCTGGGGTAATGTGGGCGTGCAGCTGGGTGATAATGGCTACAATGACACCGCAGTGATGGTGGGCCTGAAATATAAGTTCTGATCCCCGTTAGCTAAAATACCGCGTCGAATTCATCGACGCGGTAACATATTAAATATTATTTTTTGCCGATAGCACGCATGGTGTCATCAATTGCCGTGATCAACAGCATTTGCGGGTCTTTAGCGCAAACCTGATTCAGTTTTTCTACCACTTTGGCGCTCAGTTCCGGAGATTGCTCAATTTTTAAATCACGGCTGGCAACGCTGGCATTACCCATTACCGCAACAATTTCTGCAACCTGGGCGCTGTCAGTTTTTGCCATTTCGTTGGCTTCTGCGCAAGTAATATAGGTTTCTGACGGCAAACCGTTTTTAATATTGTAGTCCTGCGCCCAGGTCATTGGTGCGAAAACAAACAGACCTGCCAGTAAAGCAAATTTTTTCATCATCATTCCTTATTTCATTTTACCCAGAATTGCACCACCCGTACCGCCAATCACGGCACCTTTAATCGCCCCTTCGAGGCCATTGCCGGTCAGAACGCCAGTGACAGCACCAACGGCGGCACCCACTTTTGCACCTTTACGCGCATTTTTACCGTCGCGGCCTTTTTCTGTTACTGCACCAACACCAGCGCCAACAGCTGCACCTTTCAGTACGCCATTAACACCATTGCCAGTAAGTAAACCAACGCCTGCGCCTAGCAATGCACCTTTCGTGGTGCGGTTCATATCCGCCATCGCTGGCGTGGAGCAGAACAATGCTGAGATAAGCCCGAAGGCAAGTATTTTTTTCTTCAACTTAGATGTCCGGTATTAAGTAAGTTGCACACACAATAATTTCGTCTTCAATTAAGATCTGCTTAACTAAAGAACGCTCGCTATTATTCAGATAATTCAAAATGAGCGTGGCTGTGATGATAGGAATTATGTTTTTTACGTGAATGAGAATAATCTTAAATGAGGAATAACTCATTGATTGACAATATTTTTATTCAAGAAGTGTCATTGACTGTTAACGCAATGTTGTAAAGGTAAGATAATCTGATTTATCAATATTATTGTGTGATTTTTATGTGAGCAGAAGATATTCATCAGCAACGATTACATTAGTCATTTTATTTTGCCGACGGCCTCATTGTCGAAAGATAAGCGTACGACAGTATTATCTGAAAAGAGTGATTTTTTATCCAACTACACTTCAGCGCACTGCGTTTAAAAAATGCCTCTTTCTTATGCGGGATATCATCATTTCATCATGATGTCTTTGGTGAGCGGTGAACACAATACACCTGCGCTGTCTCTTCAGGATGAATCCCCTGGTCTGGTGCCTGCGGGCTGATGTTGCAGCCGAGCTTAGGTTACTTAGACGCTACTCAGTATTCATTTTTCAGAGGATGAAATTTATGAACAGAATCAGTCGCTATTATTTTCACCGCTCAGTACTTTCCTTATTGATAGCTGCCATGATATATGCCCCGCCTGGGATGACGGCCTTCACTTCTAATGTTATTGGCGTTGTAAATGATGAGACTGTAGACGGCAGCCAAAGAGTAGATGAACGAGGTACAACAAATAATGCTCATATCATCAATCACGGCAATCAGGAGGTATATGGCGGGATTTCTAATGGAAGTGTTATTGATACTGGTGGACATCAAGAGGTATCTGGTCATGGCTCTTATCAGGGGCAGGCTAATAATACAGTCATTAACGGTGGCAGCCAGACAATTAGTGAGGGAGGAATTTCTACAGGGACGATAATTAACGATAAAGGAACAATGTCAGTTTTAACGAATGCTAAAGCTGATGCGACCCGAATAGATAACGGCGGGGCCATGGATGTTGCCGGGAACGCGACTAATACCATAATTAATGGCGGTACACAGAATATTTATAATCATGGTATTGCTACGGGAACCAATATCAACAGTGGCACGCAAAATATCAAGAGCGGCGGGAAAGCTGACACAACAAATATCTCTTCCGGGAGCAAGCAGGTTGTTGAGAAAGGAGGTACGGCAACTGGCAGCAATATTCGCGCCGGAGGCACGCTGATTGTCGATACCGGCGGTATCGCACATGGGGTTTACCTGGACACGGGGAGCGCTTTAGTTGCCAATACGGGCGCGGGGACTGATATTGATGGATACCAGAGGTCATCTCACTTCACTATTACCGGAGGCAGGGCTGAGCATGTTGTGCTGGAAAATACCGGCCAACTGACGGTCGTAGCTCAAACCTCGGCGGTAGATACCATCGTTGATGCTGGCGGTAAGCTGATTGTCCACGAGGAGGCCGTAGCATATACCACCAGACTTAACAATGGCGGCATACTCGATGTGCGGGAGAAAGGCAGCGCAACGGGGATACAGCAGAGTAGTCAGGGCGCGTTGGTTGCAACCACCAGGGCGACGCGGGTCACAGGGACACGCGCTGATGGCGTCGCGTTCAGCATCGAGCAGGGTGCGGCGAACAATATCCTGCTGACAAATGGCGGCGTGTTAACCGTGGAGTCAGACACCACTTCCGCCAAAACACAGGTTAATGCGGGCGGTCGGGAGATCGTCAAAACAAAAGCCACTGCGACAGGCACGACGCTCACTGGCGGTGAACAAATCATCGAGGGTGTGGCAAATGAGACAACAATTAACGACGGCGGAATACAAACAGTTTCAGCTAACGGAGAGGCAATAAAAACAACGATCAATGAAGGCGGAACGCTGACAGTCAACGATAATGGCAAAGCGACAGATATCGTCCAGAACAGCGGTGCCGCTCTCCAGACGAGCACGGCTAACGGTATTGAAATCAGCGGTACGCACCAGTACGGCACCTTTTCCATTGCCAGCAATTTAGCGACCAATATGTTGCTGGAAAATGGCGGTAATTTATTGGTATTAGCAGGTACCGAAGCCCGTGACTCCACGGTTGACAAGGGTGGTGCAATGCAAAACCTGGGTCAGGACTCCGCCACAAAGGTTAACTCTGGTGGGCAATATACCCTTGGGCGGTCAAAAGATGAGTTTCAGGCTCTGGCCCGGGCAGAAGATCTCCAGGTTGCTGGCGGGACAGCAATCGTCTACGCAGGTACGCTGGCGGATGCATCGGTCAGTGGCGCGACAGGAAGCCTGTCGTTAATGACGCCACGGGATAATGTTACGCCAGTTAAACTCGAAGGGGCGATCCGGATTACCGATAGCGCGACATTCACTATCGGCAATGGCGTTGATACGACGCTTGCCGACCTGACGGCTGCCAGCCGGGGCAGTGTCTGGCTTAACAGCAATAATTCCTGTGCAGGCACCAGCAACTGCGAATATAGAGTAAACAGTTTGCTACTCAACGACGGTGATGTTTATTTATCAGCGCCTGCCACAACTAACGGTATCTACAATACGCTGACCACCAGTGAACTTTCCGGCAGCGGTAATTTCTACCTGCATACCAACATTGCAGGCTCCCGGGGCGATCAACTGGTCGTCAACAACAATGCCACTGGTAATTTTAAAATCTTTGTTCAGGATACCGGCATCAGCCCTCAGTCTGACGATGCGATGACGCTGGTGAAAACAGGGGGAGGGGATGCGTCGTTTACGCTGGGCAATACCGGCGGTTTCGTTGATCTTGGGACCTATGAGTATGTCCTGAAAAGCGACGGCAACAGCAACTGGAACCTGACTAATGATGTCAACCCAAATCCGAACCCAAACCCAAATCCAAACCCAAACCCAAATCCGAATCCAAATCCAAACCCGAACCCGAACCCGAACCCGAACCCGAACCCGAACCCAAACCCGAACCCAAATCCAAATCCAAATCCAAATCCAAATCCAAATCCAAATCCAAATCCAAATCCAGACCCGACTCCCGATCCAACGCCGACACCCGTTCCGGAGAAACGCATCACGCCTTCTACGGCAGCTGTACTCAATATGGCAGCAACATTACCGTTGGTATTTGATGCTGAGCTAAACAGTATTCGCGAGCGGTTGAACATAATGAAAGCGAGTCCACACAACAATAATGTCTGGGGGGCGACGTATAACACCCGTAATAATGTCACCACCGATGCGGGGGCCGGGTTTGAGCAGACGCTGATTGGAATGACAGTGGGGATCGACAGCCGTAATGATATTCCAGAAGGAATTGCCACGCTGGGCGCTTTTATGGGTTATTCCCATTCACATATCGGTTTTGATCGCGGAGGTCATGGCAGTGTGGGCAGTTATTCTCTGGGCGGCTATGCCAGCTGGGAACATGAAAGTGGTTTCTATCTGGACGGTATCGTGAAGCTGAACCGCTTTGAAAGTAACGTAGCCGGTAAAATGAGCAGCGGTGGAGCCGCCAACGGCAGTTATCATAGCAACGGGCTGGGGGGGCACATTGAAACCGGGATGCGATTTACCGATGGTAACTGGAACCTGACGCCGTATGCATCGTTAACGGGGTTCACCGCTGATAACCCCGAATATCATTTATCCAATGGCATGGAATCGAAATCAGTCGATACCCGCAGTATATATCGTGAACTGGGCGCAACGCTGAGTTACAACATGCGTCTGGGGAACGGCATGGAAGTTGAGCCGTGGCTGAAGGCGGCTGTGCGCAAAGAATTTGTCGATGATAACCGGGTGAAAGTGAATAATGACGGTAATTTTGTCAATGATTTGTCGGGCAGACGTGGAATATATCAGGCAGGTATTAAAGCCTCATTCAGCAGTTCGTTAAGCGGGCATCTCGGGGTGGGGTATAGCCATGGTGCCGGTGTGGAATCCCCGTGGAACGCGGTGGCTGGTGCGAACTGGTCGTTCTGACCATCAACGATTAAACTGCGCTTCGGCGCAGTTTTCGTTTACAGGGTGTTAAAAGGAAAAATTCTGCGGCAAAAAAAGCCCGCCAGTTACGGCGGGAAACCTCATCCTATGGGAGAACAATGAATAATGAAATTGCGGGGTTATCATCACCCAGTATACCCATACTAACAATAAGGTTATTTACTCAGCCAGGTATAAACAATTTGATCTGTGTGGGGGGAACGGCATTAAGGTGTAAAGGGGGGAAGCAATGAGTAGCATCAGCAAGAATACTCGCCGCTCTTATCAAACGTGGATGAGGGGGATGAAAAACGCAAGGCAGAGATGACTCTGCCTTGAAGAGAAATGCGCTTTTACAGCGGGCCTATTTCAGCTCTTCTGCTTCCGGCAAGGTCACGTTCAGCTCAAGAATAGAAATATCGCCATCTTTTTGCTCAAGCTGTACGGTTACCATCTCAGGATCAATTTGTACGTATTTACAAATGACCTCAAGAATATCTTTACGCAACTGCGGCAGATAATGCGGTTCTGCATCGCTGCGACGGCGTTCAGCAACAATAATCTGCAGCCGTTCTTTTGCAATGTTGGCCGTGTTTTTCTTCCGCGAGAGAAAGAAATCGAGTAATGCCATAACTTATCCTCCGAACAAGCGTTTGAGGAAGCCTTTCTTCTCTTCTTCAATGAAGCGGAAAGGACGTTCTTCTCCCAACAGACGTTCTACGGTATCTGCGTAGGCTTTACCCGCATCGGCGTTAATGTCGAGAATGACCGGTTCACCCTGGTTAGAGGCGCGCAATACTGATTGATCCTCAGGGATCACACCGACGAGTTTGATGCGCAGGATCTCCAGCACATCTTCCATGCTCAGCATGTCACCTCTGCTTACGCGGCCTGGGTTATAGCGCGTTAACAGCAGGTGCTCTTTAATAGGCTCTTCGCCATTTTCTGCGCGGCGTGATTTCGACGCCAGAATGCCTAAAATACGGTCAGAGTCGCGTACTGAGGAGACTTCCGGGTTGGTGGTAATAATGGCTTCGTCTGCAAAATAGAGTGCCATTAGCGCACCGGTCTCAATCCCTGCCGGGGAGTCGCAAACAATAAATTCAAAGTCCATCGCTTTCAGATCATCAAGAACTTTGGCGACCCCTTCACGGGTGAGGGCATCTTTATCGCGAGTTTGCGATGCCGGAAGAATATAGAGATTTTCAGTACGCTTATCTTTAATTAACGCCTGATTTAGCGTTGCATCGCCCTGAATGACGTTGACGAAATCGTAAACGACCCGACGTTCACAACCCATAATCAGGTCGAGATTACGCAGGCCGATATCAAAATCTATCACGACAGTTTTCTTTCCCTTCTGGGCCAAACCAGTGGCGATGGCCGCGCTGGAGGTTGTCTTACCAACACCCCCTTTGCCCGAAGTAACAACAATAATGCGTGCCATAGAAATTCCTTGTTAAAAAGGGATCAATTTAACGGTTGAACGGTCAAAGCGTTTTCGACTAACTGCAGTCGCGCCGCTTTGCCATAAAATTCTGCTGGGATTTGATCACTCAGCCAGTATTCACCTGCGATGGACACCAGTTCCGCCATCAGGTTCGTACAAAATATTTGCGTTTCCCGGTCACCACTTGCCCCTGCCAGCGCACGACCGCGCATCATGCCATAGACATGAATGTTACCATCGGCAATCAATTCGGCCCCAGCGCTAACGTGGCTTGTAACAATCAGATCACATTGTGGAGCATAAATACGCTGACCGGAACGCACCGGGGTATCTATTAAACGCGTTTTTGTGACCGGCGTTGTATTTTGCGCTGGAGCCTGCGGTGCGGGAGCTGGACGCGGCGCTTTTTCCTTTCCTTCCGTCAGGATAGGCAGCCCCATTTTTTCAATTTCGGCTTTAAGTTGCGCATCTTTGCAGCCACTTACGCCAATAACCCGCAAACCGGTTGCCGAAACCGCCTTATGCATCGCTGACCAGTTTACCGGGTCTTCCAGTGCACTGACGTTGAGTACAACGGGGGCATGTTTTAAAAATGCGGGGGCCTGAGCGATTTTGTCTTCCAGCGCCTGATGGATAACCTTAGGTTCTGCCTCATGCAGATGAACCACAGATAAAGTGAAGCTACTGCCTTTAAGCTCGATTGGCGTGTTTGACATCCTGGCCTTACTCAATTAGCTATTAATCATCGCCAGCGCGCGATGATGTTCCGAAGACTATAAGGCATGTTATAGTCTGGATTATATTGAGGCAAGTCACCCTCCCATTTATTCAGAGTAAAAGTCTATTCTGTGATAAATGGCGCTGATTCATAGCTTAAAAAATACCCTTGTCAATCAACCCATTGCCGTCGCACTTTTGATTGTTCTTATTTACGCTTCCTTTTTCCGCACCCTAATCGTGACAGCATCTTCAGGCCTGTTTAAATATCCAGTATTGAGGCAAGTGTATTTTTTCACCACGCCAGGCTTTCTTAACTTTCCATTTTTTGCGGCATCATTAAAGAACAGATACCCGTTATCTTAATATCCGCCACAGAATTGCTCTATCATAGAAACCGCAGAAGACGTCTGATACTTCTGTCAGGTCATCGTAACTCGTCCAGGTCAGCGGTTTTGATTACGGATTGATGATGAAATGAGCATAAGTGTTGTACGGTTGGATTATCAGGATGTGCTATGAATATGATGCGTATTTTTTATATCGGATTGTCAGGTGTGGGGATGATGTTCTCATCAATGGCGTCTGGAAATGACGCTGGCGGACTTCAATCTCCGGCGTGCGGCGTTGTTTGCGACCCGTATATTTGTGTTAACTCAGATGGCATTTCCCCAGAGTTAACAAGGAAATATCTCGGCGAAAAAGCCGCTGAAAACTTACAATCATTACAAGGCTACGATCCCAGCGAATTTACATTCGCTAACGGTGTATTTTGCGATGTTAAAGAAAAATTATGTCGTGATGATCGTTATTTTGGTGTGGATGGTAAGCGGAGTGGAAAAATCAATCAAACCACCACAAAGATGTTATTTATGTGTCGTGAGTGATGCCTTGTTTACATTATGTTCTATTCGGCATTGTCTGCTATTCGTCATTAATCTCTTGAGCGACAGAGAGGAGTGGGGCGTTAACGTTTATGACGGGGAGAGTCCCCGTCGGTTGACATTTACTTAATTTGAATATCGACGTTATATTTTTTAGTTTTGTTTTTACGGGCGTCGTTTCGGGTTTGCAGCACTCGCAGCTCATATTTGCCAGAAGCAGGGAGTGAGTATTGTCCGTGACTATCGAGTTCTGGGGAATATCTGGATAAATCAACAGAATCATCGATTCCTGGCCCGAAGAGGTAAGTATCAGCGCCTTCATTAGAGATACTCACATGCACTTTCTGACCTTTTTTGGCATAGAAGGTATATGTATCGTAATCGTATCCCTTTATTTCGCCGGAGTACTGAGCGCTGCTATGGCCTTTTCTGAACTCAACATTGACATTCTTACCCGCAGCAAAGCTCGTGGAGGTTAGCAGTGCAAGCAATAATACAGCCTTACTGATGCCCTTGATTTTCATAGGTAGTCTCCTGTTCAGAATGAGGACGATGAACTGTTATAATATAACAATTCATCACAGGAGAATTCCAGTGGCTTTCCTGCGTTCGGTTAAATCCCGGCGCGGCATTTTTGCCGGGGGATCACTTATTAAGGGCGCATGGACTGAACAAACCGCAGAAATCTACAGCTGGCTGGCTTGTGGCGCGGGTTTCATTGATGTTAGCTTATGCCAAAACCTGGCATCTTAAAGAGTAAAAGTATGTTTTGTGTGATTTATCGAAGCAGCAAGCGTGACCAGACCTATTTATATGTCGAAAAAAAAGACGATTTTTCGCGTGTACCTGAGGAACTGATGAAAGGTTTTGGTCAGCCTCAGTTAGCGATGATTCTGCCGCTGGATGGGCGGAAGAAACTGGTCAATGCCGATATTGAAAAGGTTAAACAGGCATTAACCGAGCAAGGTTACTATTTGCAGTTACCGCCACCACCCGAAGATTTGCTGAAGCAACATCTTTCCGTCATGGGGCAGAAAACAGACGACACGAACAAATAACCGATATCCGGCGGTGGCATTATCTTTGTCGGCGCGGGTTTTCATATCCACGATAAGGTGAGGGGAACGTTATGTATCAACATCACAACTGGCAAGGTGCGCTGCTGGATTATCCGGTGAGTAAAGTAGTCTGTGTTGGTAGTAACTATGCCAAACATATTAAAGAGATGGGCAGCGCAGTGCCCGAAGAGCCAGTGCTGTTTATTAAACCAGAAACGGCACTGTGCGATCTGCGGCAGCCATTGGCGATCCCATCCGATTTCGGTTCAGTTCATCATGAAGTCGAACTGGCGGTATTGATTGGCGCGACGCTGCGTCAGGCTACGGAAGAGCATGTCCGTAAAGCCATTGCCGGTTACGGCGTGGCGCTCGATCTGACATTGCGTGATGTTCAGGGAAAAATGAAGAAAGCCGGGCAGCCGTGGGAAAAGGCCAAAGCGTTTGATAACTCTTGTCCGCTTTCCGGGTTTATCCCCGCGGCGGAATTCACCGGCGATCCGCAAAATACAACGCTGGGCCTGAGCGTAAACGGCGAACAACGCCAGCAAGGTACGACTGCGGACATGATCCATAAAATCGTTCCGCTGATCGCTTATATGAGCAAGTTCTTTACCCTCAAGGCCGGTGACGTTGTGCTGACAGGCACGCCTGATGGCGTCGGCCCGTTGCAAAGTGGTGATGAGCTGACAGTCACTTTCGATGGGCATTCTTTAACAACTCGCGTTTTGTAATACTTTTTGCCGCCTGAAAGCGGCGGCAAAACTTGCATCGCTGTGCCAGACTGGTTATAAGGTGCGTTTTAACGTAATGGCGGAACACCTGATGAGCGATGTACCTTTCTGGCAAAGTAAAACCCTGGACGAAATGAGCGATGCGGAATGGGAGTCGTTGTGTGATGGTTGCGGTCAGTGTTGCCTGCATAAACTGATGGATGAAGACACCGACGAAATCTACTTCACTAACGTCGCCTGTCGCCAGCTCAATATTAAAACCTGTCAATGTCGGAACTACGAACGTCGTTTCGAGTTTGAACCTGACTGCATTAAATTAACCCGTGAAAATCTGCCAACATTCGAATGGCTGCCAATGACCTGCGCTTATCGCTTGCTGGCGGAAGGTAAAGATTTACCTGCGTGGCATCCGCTGCTTACTGGTTCGAAAGCGGCAATGCATGGCGAACGTATCTCTGTGCGTCATATCGCAGTGAAAGAATCAGAAGTGATTGACTGGCAGGATCATATCTTAAATAAACCTGACTGGGCGCAGTGATAAATTTAATAGATGTTGATGGGGGCTTTCTTAATATACGTCTGGATACTCGCCATTTCGTAGCCCTGTTTTTGAAAGCGCTCTGTCATAATGAGAGTTACCCGATACCTTATTATCAACAGGTAACTCTCAATCTTTAAAAAACGTCTGTATTTTTAAATGTGATAAGCTTTATACCTTGAGTACATGGAGAGAATAATCGCTTATCAGACTTCAGGTACCTCAAAGAGTGTCTTCTTACCGTGTCTTTTCTGATACTCATTACAGGTGTTAATCATTTTTTTGGCCGCTTCTTTTAGCAAAGAAAGCATTAAATCATCATAATCAACGTAGAATCTGGTTGTTTCAGTTTCCGTTTTTATCTCCCCGATGGCGGCTATTTCGGTGGTTAATTTCAATTTGGCGGCATCGATATCTTTATTCGCTTGTTTAACCGTGTTAGACAGGGTGGTAAAGAAACTCTGCACAGATTTTAACTTGTTCTTCAATTCTGGAATCAGTTTCCCTTCAACTACGCCCGCAGCAATAGAATAGGAAATGATTAATCCAAATGGACCGGCGACGACACCGGCTGCGGCACCGGCATACGCTTCCTTCCTGATTTTATCTACCTGTGACTGGAAATAGCTGCTTTTTTCTGAAAAATCATTGGTTAACTGGCTATCTAACGCCAGCAGTTTTCCGGAAGCGTTGTTGAAACTTTGTGAGCTTACCAGCAGAGATTTTTGCGCTTCATTCAGCTTCGTGATGCCGTCATCCAGTACCTTAATGAGAATGTCTTTCTGGGCGGATGCTTTCTTCTCATTGTACTCATCAAATAGCAAAATATATGCTGCGAGCAATTGCGTCGCAACACCACACCATTCATACACCGTTTGGGTTGCTTCAAAATACTTATCCTGGCTATCCATAAGTAAGGTTTTAATATCGCCAACTAAAACGGAGGCTGCCTGTGAATACTCCTGTTTAAAGCGACTTAACTCTTTTATGGTTTCATCGAAGGTCTGCCAGGGGATGACCTGATCGAGATATTTATTATAAAGGTCTAATGCTCCATCTGCGGTTTCGATTGCGTTTTTAACTACCTCTACCGTTTTATCTGCAACGATTTCAGTCATAATCATTCGCCTCTTTAAATATATAAATTGTAATGAAACTCCTGTTTTACAACTATTAATGAATTTTACTTCATCTAATTCATAGTTAGGCGGGCGAGATGCGTCAATGTCTTTATTTCTATTAATATGATAAATATCAAACAATGTTTAATGTCATTATGGCGAATGCTTCTATTCTATTTTTTAGCCGGGTGATATTTTTCATTTCTGCTGGATGAGCGTCGTCGCCAGAAGGCGCGTGAGCACAGGATAAGAGAACGAAAAACCAGCAGTCTATGCAGCGACAAATATTGATAGCCTGAATCAGTATTGATCTGCTGGCAAGAACAGACTACTGTATATAAAAACAGTATAACTTCAGGCAGATTATTATGTTGTTTATCAAGCCTGCGGATCTCCGCGAAATTGTGACTTTTCCGCTATTTAGCGATCTTGTTCAGTGTGGCTTTCCTTCACCGGCCGCAGATTACGTTGAACAGCGCATCGATCTGAATCAACTGTTGATCCAGCATCCCAGCGCGACTTACTTCGTCAAAGCAAGTGGTGATTCTATGATTGACGGTGGGATTAGTGACGGTGATTTACTGATTGTCGATAGCGCTATTACCGCCAGCCATGGTGATATTGTCATCGCTGCTGTTGACGGCGAGTTTACGGTGAAAAAATTGCAACTACGCCCGACAGTGCAGCTTATTCCCATGAACAGTGCATATTCACCCATTACCATCAGTAGCGAAGATACGCTGGATGTCTTTGGTGTGGTGATCCACGTCGTTAAGGCGATGCGCTGATGTTTGCCCTCTGTGATGTAAACGCGTTTTATGCCAGCTGTGAGACGGTGTTTCGCCCTGATTTATGGGGTAAACCGGTGGTTGTGCTATCGAATAATGACGGTTGCGTTATCGCCCGAAACGCTGAGGCAAAGGCGTTGGGCGTTAAAATGGGCGATCCCTGGTTCAAACAAAAAGATCTGTTTCGCCGCTGTGGCGTGGTTTGCTTTAGCAGTAACTATGAGCTTTACGCCGATATGAGCAATCGGGTGATGTCGACGCTGGAAGAGCTATCGCCCCGCGTCGAGATTTACAGTATTGATGAGGCATTCTGCGATCTGACAGGTGTGCGGAATTGTCGCGATCTGACTGATTTTGGCAGAGAAATTCGCGCAACGGTGCTACAACGTACCCATCTTACTGTTGGCGTGGGGATCGCCCAGACCAAAACGCTGGCTAAGCTTGCCAATCATGCGGCAAAAAAATGGCAGCGGCAGACGGGTGGGGTGGTGGATTTATCAAATCTGGAACGCCAGCGTAAATTAATGTCTGCTCTCCCCGTGGATGAAGTCTGGGGGATTGGACGGCGGATCAGCAAAAAACTGGACGCGATGGGGATCAAAACCGTTCTCGATTTGGCGGGTACAGATATCCGGTTTATCCGTAAACATTTTAATGTCGTGCTCGAAAGAACGGTGCGTGAACTGCGCGGTGAACCCTGTTTGCAACTGGAAGAGTTTGCACCGACGAAGCAGGAAATTATCTGTTCCCGCTCGTTTGGTGAACGCATCACGGATTATACGTCGATGCGGCAGGCCATTTGTAGTTACGCTGCCCGGGCGGCGGAAAAACTTCGCAGTGAGCATCAATATTGTCGGTTTATTTCCACGTTTATTAAGACGTCACCATTTGCGCTCAATGAACCTTATTACGGCAATAGCGCGTCGGTAAAACTGCTGACGCCCACTCAGGACAGCAGGGATATCATTAACGCCGCTACGCGATCTCTGGATGCCATCTGGCAAGCGGGCCATCGTTACCAAAAAGCGGGCGTGATGCTGGGGGATTTCTTCAGTCAGGGAGTCGCGCAGCTCAATTTATTCGATGACAACGCACCGCGCCCCGGGAGTGAGCAATTGATGGCGGTAATGGATACGCTAAATGCTAAAGAGGGCAGAGGAACACTCTATTTTGCCGGGCAGGGGATCCAGCAACAATGGCAGATGAAGCGTGCCATGCTTTCACCACGTTATACAACGCGAAGTTCTGATTTACTGCGGGTCAAATAAACATAGCGGCAGGAAAAAAGCGCTCCCGCAGGAGCGCTGAATGGATTAGCGACCGAACAGGTCACGTTTTTTCGCTTTAAACGGCTGGGAAATCACCACCAGCACCGCGACAATCAGGTAAGCGATAAAAATACCGAGCAACCACTGCGGCATTTCCAGACCTAAAAAATCCCACTGACGCTCGGCGCAATCGCCAGAGGCGACAAACACTTGCGGCACCCATTTATCCAGCGGCAGCCATTCCGGGAAACGAACCATAAAATCACAGGTCGCAAACGGCGAAGGATAGAGCTGAAGCATGGTGTGCTCGTAAGTTAACTGCACACCGCGGAACGCACTATACAACCAGATAACCATCGCTACATAACGCAGCGGAGTTTTCGGGGCGATCGCGCCAATCAGCGCAGCACCCAGAACGCCGAATAATGCGCAGCGTTCATAAATACAGAGCACGCAAGGTTTCAGTAACATCACATGCTGGAACCACAGTGCCGTCAGTTCCAGTGCCAGAGCGGTAAACGCCATCAACAGCCACGCGCCCCGGCCTTGTGAACATTGGTTCAAAAATCGCAACATAATCATTTCCCTGCAATATGCATAGAGTGCGCAGTTTAAACCAATTCATTCGCTGCGCCACCAGGAGGCAGCAAAAATAGGACGCAATTGGACAATTATCGGGCGAAAAGGCAAACCGGGCATTTATATGCCCGGTAAGTTGTTATCAAAGCGTTGCTATCCAGCCCATTTGCATAAACCATTCGGTTACAGGGGCAAGCGTAAACTCGACGCAAAGTAGTCCGACGAGTGTCAGGACGAGGGTGTAAGGCAGGGCCATCCACACCATGCGGCCATAAGAGAGGCGAATCAATGGCGCGAGTGCAGAGGTCAGCAGGAACAGGAACGCAGCCTGACCGTTCGGCGTAGCGACAGAGGGCAGATTGGTACCGGTATTAATGGCGACCGCCAGCAGCTCGTATTGCTTCAACGTGATAGCGCCACTTTCCATTGCCGCTTTCGCTTCGTTGATATAAATCGTCCCCACGAAGACGTTATCCGAAATGGATGACAGCAGACCGTTGAAAATATAGAACAGCGACAGCTGAGCATGTTCCGATGCCTGCAACACAAACTGAATAATCGGCGAAAACAGTTGTTGGTCGATAATCACCGCGACTACCGAGAAAAACACCGTCAACAGTGCGGTGAATGGCAGAGATTCGGTGAAGGCTTTACCGATAGCATGTTCATCGGTGACACCGGTCAATGATGTCGCCAGAATAATGACCGACAAACCAATCAAGCCAACTTCCGCCAGATGCAACGCCAGCGCAGTCACCAGCCAGACGCCAATAATCGCCTGGACAATCAGACGGATTTTATCCTGACGGGTACGCTGGTGGCGGCTTTGATCGTCAAACTGTTGCAGTACTTCGCGGACTTTCTCCGGCAGCGTTTCACCATAGCCAAACCAACGCAGCTTCTCTACCAGCAGGCAGGTTAACAGGCCACAAATCAGAACCGGAACGGTCACTGGCGACATGCGCAGGAAGAAATCGCCAAAATGCCAGCCAGCCGCTTTAGCGATGATCAGGTTCTGTGGTTCGCCCACCATGGTCATCACGCCGCCTAATGCGGTGCCGACACCGGCATGCATCATCAGGCTACGCAGAAAGCCACGGAACTGTTCCAGAACCACTTTGTAATGCTTGTCGATATGACTATCGTCTTGCAGGTCGGTATCTTCGGTACGGGAAGAGGCTACGCGGTGATAAATCCCATAAAAACCGACTGCAACGCTGATCACCACCGCCACGACGGTTAAGGCATCGAGGAACGCGGAGAGGAACGCCGCCGCCACGCAAAAAGAGAGCGACAGCAGCATTTTGGAGCGAATGCTTAACAGCAAACGGGTAAATATGAACAGCAATAGCTGTTTCATAAAATAGATACCCGCCACCATAAACATCAGTAACAGCAAGACTTCAAGATTTGCCGCCACCTCTTCACGGACGTGTTCCGCGCTGGTCATGCCGATGAATACCGCTTCGATAGCCAACAGACCACCGGGGAGCAGCGGGTAGCATTTCAGGGCCATCGCCAGAGTGAAAATAAATTCCGCTACCAGCAACCAGCCCGCGACGAAAGGGCTGATGAGGAAAATTAACGGATTTACGATTAAGAAAATGATGAGGGCGAGTTTGTACCAGTCGGGGGACTGGCCCAAAAAATTGCGCCATAACGCGCGGCCCCAGGAGATCTCCATGATGGTTTCCCTTACCTTACAAATAATCAATGATGTTTTTATGTTTAAACGCAAAGCTTAACGGTCAGGCAGGAGTGAGGCAAGTCTTGATAGTCAAGGGTAAAGAGATGCGGAAAATGAAGCCTTGATCCCTTTTTTCTTCTTTTTGTCTGCTATCAGCGTAGTTAGCCCTCTGGTATGATGAGTCCAACTTTGTTTTGCTGTGTTATGGAAATCTCACTATGGTCATTAAGGCGCAAAGCCCGGCGGGTTTCGCGGAAGAGTACATTATTGAAAGTATCTGGAATAACCGCTTCCCTCCCGGGACTATTTTGCCCGCAGAACGTGAACTTTCAGAATTAATTGGCGTAACGCGTACTACGTTACGTGAAGTGTTACAACGTCTGGCACGAGATGGCTGGTTGACCATTCAACACGGCAAGCCGACGAAGGTGAATAATTTCTGGGAAACCTCCGGTTTAAATATCCTTGAAACACTGGCACGACTGGATCACGAAAGTGTGCCGCAGCTTATTGATAATTTGCTGTCGGTGCGTACTAATATTTCAACGATTTTTATTCGTACCGCGTTTCGTCAGCATCCTGATAAAGCGCAGGAAGTACTGGCAACCGCTAATGAAGTGGCCGATCACGCCGATGCCTTTGCCGAGCTGGATTACAACATATTCCGCGGTCTGGCGTTTGCTTCCGGCAACCCGATTTACGGTCTGATCCTTAACGGGATGAAAGGGCTGTATACGCGCATTGGTCGTCACTATTTCGCCAATCCGGAAGCGCGCAGTCTGGCGCTGGGCTTCTACCACAAACTGTCGGCGTTGTGCAGTGAAGGCGCGCACGATCAGGTGTACGAAACAGTGCGTCGCTATGGGCATGAGAGTGGCGAGATTTGGCACCGGATGCAGAAAAATTTGCCGGGTGATTTAGCCATTCAGGGGCGATAATCCCTTCCGTTTAAAAAGCAAACCCCTCAAACGAGGGGTTTTTTGTTGTTTTTACAGATTTCCCATTCTCGGCGGGCAACGTTCCAGCAACTTGACGCTGCCATCTTCGTTTTGCTGTTCGAGCATCACATCAAATCCCCACAGGCGATGCACATGCTTCAGTACTTCTTTGCGCCCCCGATCCAGCGGTGCGCGATTATGTGGAATGTAACGCAGCGTCAGCGAACGGTCGCCGCGCAAATCCACGTTCCAGATCTGAATATTCGGCTCCAGATTACTTAAATTATATTGAGACGATAACCGGTTACGGATCTCCCGATAACCTTCTTCATTATGAATAGCGGAAATCTCCAGATAATTATGCCGATCGTCATCCAGCACGGTGAAGAAGCGGAAATCACGCATCACTTTCGGTGACAGGAACTGGCTGATAAAACTCTCATCTTTGAAATCACGCATCGCGAAATGCAGCGTTTCCAGCCAGTCGGAACCGGCGATATCCGGGAACCAGTATTTGTCTTCTTCCGTTGGCGACTGACAAATCCGTTTAATATCCTGGAACATGGCGAACCCGAGGGCATACGGGTTGATGCCGCTGTACCACGGGCTGTTATAGGGCGGCTGGAAGACCACATTGGTGTGGCTGTGCAAAAACTCCAGCATAAAACGTTCCGTTACTTTCCCTTCATCATACAGATGGTTAAGGATGGTGTAGTGCCAGAAGGTCGCCCAGCCTTCGTTCATCACCTGAGTCTGTTTTTGCGGATAAAAATACTGGCTCACCTTACGCACAATACGCAGGATTTCACGCTGCCATGATTCCAGCAGTGGCGCATTTTTCTCCATAAAATAGAGCAGGTTTTCTTGTGGCTCGGACGGATAGCGGCGCGCTTCAGCAACCGTTTTCTCTTCCTCGCGCTTCGGCAGGGTACGCCAGAGCATATTGACCTGACTTTGCAGATACTCTTCGCGACTTTTCTGCCGGGCTTTCTCTTCTTGCAGCGAGATTTTTTGCGGGCGTTTGTACCGGTCCACGCCGTAGTTCATCAGCGCGTGGCACGAGTCCAGAAGCCGTTCTACTTCATCAACGCCATAACGTTCTTCGCACTCGGTAATATATTTACGGGCAAAAATCAGATAATCGACAATCGAACTGGCGTCGGTCCAACTACGGAATAAGTAATTGTTTTTGAAGAAAGAGTTATGCCCATAGCAGGCGTGTGCCATCACCAGCGCTTGCATGGTAATGGTGTTTTCTTCCATCAGGTAAGCGATACACGGGTTAGAGTTAATGACGATTTCATAGGCCAGTCCTTGCTGACCGTGCTTATACAGCCGTTCAGTCTCGATAAACTTTTTACCGAATGACCAGTGCGGATAGTTAATGGGCATGCCGACGCTGGAGTAGGCATCCATCATCTGTTCTGAGGTTATCACTTCAATCTGGTGCGGGTAGGTATCCAGCCGGTAGAGTTTCGCCACCCGGTCTATCTCTGCCAGATAAACATCCAGCAGGTCGAACGTCCAGTCGGGTCCATCGCTCAAACGTGTGGTGTCCTTATTCATAGAATCGATCGTCGCCATACGCGCACCTCATTGTTGTCGGCGCTCTCTGTGTGGAGCACCTCATTTCAAGCATAGAACACCTGTTAAAAACCGCGTCGCCGGAGAATTTTTTTCTTTGCGATTTCTTATTATCAGAGTGCCACTAATCCGCTTCTGAACGGAATTTTATGCTGGATAAAAAGGGCGTTCAGCAGGAGATACTAAAGACGCCATATTGCCGCAGAGTCAGGGAGATGTGAGCCAGCTCACCATAAAAAAGCCGTATGTTGAATAATATTTTCAACTGAGTTATCAAGATGTAATTAGATTATTATTCTTTTACTGTATCTACCGTTATCGGAGTGGCTATGCGAGTTGTCATACTGGGAAGTGGTGTGGTAGGCGTTGCCAGCGCCTGGTACTTAAATCAGGCAGGACATGAGGTCACCGTCATTGATCGGGAGCCGGGGGCCGCCCTGGAAACCAGTGCCGCGAATGCCGGGCAAATCTCCCCCGGATATGCAGCACCGTGGGCGGCACCAGGTGTGCCTTTAAAAGCGATTAAATGGATGTTCCAGCGCCATGCGCCGCTGGCGGTTCGTCTCGACGGTACGCAGTTCCAGTTGAAATGGATGTGGCAAATGTTACGTAACTGCGACACCAGCCACTACATGGAAAACAAAGGGCGGATGGTGCGTCTGGCGGAATACAGCCGTGATTGCCTGAAAGCATTGCGCGCCGAAACCAATATTCAGTATGAAGGGCGTCAGGGTGGGACGCTGCAACTGTTCCGTACCGAACAACAGTATGAAAATGCGACCCGCGATATCGCCGTGCTGGAAGATGCCGGCGTACCGTACCAGCTGCTGGAATCCAGCCGTCTGGCGGAAGTGGAGCCCGCGCTGGCAGAAGTGGCGCACAAACTGACGGGGGGGCTCCAGCTGCCCAATGATGAAACCGGAGACTGCCAGCTGTTTACCCAGAATCTGGCGCGGATGGCGGAGCAGGCGGGGGTTAAATTCCGCTTTAATACGCCCGTTGACCAACTGCTTTGCGACGGCGAGCAAATCTACGGCGTGAAGTGTGGCGATGAAGTGATTAAGGCCGATGCGTATGTGATGGCGTTTGGTTCTTACTCGACGGCGATGCTCAAAGGCATAGTTGATATTCCGGTGTATCCTTTGAAAGGCTACTCGCTGACCATTCCCATTGCGCAGGAAGATGGTGCGCCGGTATCCACCATTCTTGATGAAACCTACAAAATCGCCATTACCCGTTTCGATAACCGCATTCGTGTTGGCGGAATGGCGGAAATTGTTGGTTTTAATACCGAGCTGTTGCAACCGCGTCGTGAAACGCTGGAGATGGTGGTTCGCGATCTCTATCCACGCGGCGGTCATGTCGAGCAGGCGACTTTCTGGACTGGTCTGCGCCCGATGACGCCAGACGGCACGCCGGTTGTCGGGCGTACACGCTTTAAAAATCTGTGGCTGAATACCGGTCACGGCACGCTCGGCTGGACGATGGCTTGCGGTTCCGGTCAGTTGTTAAGCGATCTGCTCTCTGGTCGCACGCCAGCGATCCCGTATGAAGATCTAAGCGTAGCGCGCTACAGCCGTGGATTTACGCCATCACGCCCGGGCCATTTACATGGCGCACACAGCTAAGGAAACGAGATGACCCGTCCGATACAGGCCAGCCTCGATCTGCAGGCATTAAAACAGAATCTGTCCATTGTCCGCCAGGCCGCGCCGCACGCGCGCGTCTGGTCGGTGGTAAAAGCGAACGCTTACGGGCACGGTATTGAGCGTATCTGGAGCGCGCTCGGGGCCACCGATGGCTTTGCATTACTTAACCTGGAAGAGGCAATAACGTTACGTGAGCGCGGCTGGAAAGGACCGATCCTGATGCTGGAAGGATTTTTCCATGCTCAGGATCTGGAGATTTATGACCAGCACCGCCTGACCACCTGCGTACACAGCAACTGGCAGCTCAAAGCACTGCAAAATGCACGGCTAAAAGCCCCGTTGGATATTTATCTTAAAGTGAACAGTGGGATGAATCGGTTGGGCTTCCAGCCCGATCGCGTGCTTACCGTCTGGCAGCAGTTGCGGGCGATGGCGAATGTTGGCGAAATGACCCTGATGTCGCATTTTGCCGAGGCGGAACATCCTGATGGAATTTCCAGCGCGATGGCGCGTATTGAGCAGGCGGCGGAAGGGCTGGAGTGTCGGCGTTCGTTGTCCAATTCGGCGGCGACTCTGTGGCACCCGGAAGCGCATTTTGACTGGGTTCGGCCTGGCATTATTTTGTATGGCGCTTCGCCGTCCGGTCAGTGGCGTGATATCGCCAATACCGGATTACGTCCGGTGATGACGCTAAGCAGCGAGATTATTGGTGTCCAGACGCTAAAAGCGGGCGAGCGTGTGGGCTACGGCGGTCGCTATACTGCGCGCGATGAACAGCGAATCGGCATTGTCGCCGCAGGCTACGCCGACGGTTATCCGCGCCATGCGCCTACCGGTACTCCTGTTTTAGTGGACGGCGTGCGCACCATGACGGTGGGGACCGTCTCGATGGATATGCTGGCGGTTGATTTAACGCCTTGCCCGCAGGCGGGGATTGGTACGCCGGTTGAGCTGTGGGGCAAGGAGATCAAAATTGATGATGTCGCCGCCGCTGCCGGAACGGTGGGCTATGAGTTGATGTGCGCGCTGGCGTTACGTGTCCCGGTTGTGACAGTGTAACTTGTTGTAAGCCGGATCGGAGGCAGCGTCTTCTGGTTGCGAAAAAATCATCCATCCGGCTGGTCAGCAACTGTAGTTGTTGATGTGACAGAGCCATTTCCCATGATAGTGTCCATTACAATGATGGACACTATTTCCCCGGAACCTGAGTTCACCGCACAGGCGTTCTACATAAAACGCTTACGTTTCATTGTTGACTCGAACTCGACTTCAGATAAATCACGCTTCACCCTTGATGCAGATTCGGGTTCATGTTCAGAATGTTGATTAACAGGCTGCGAGTCCTGTTGTCTTTCCAGAATCAACAGGCCCAACTGCTGATTCAGGAGCTCCAGGTCCTCCTGTACCTTCACGCGCTCCAGGAGTACCGGGTCATCCAGGAGCTCTAGATCCATAAGGTCATCCAGATCCTCCAGCTTCTCCAGCTTCTCCAGCTTCATCTGGCCCTCCTTGTGCAAAAAGCCCAAAAGGTCCTTCAGGCCCTGCTGTTTTTTCAGGCCCTCGACGGCTTTGAACAGCGTCGGTAAATTGTCTTTGTCCCACGGGTTACCATTACAGTCAAACACCTTCAGGCTCTGGGGCTGTGGCACCTGTACCGTTTTAAACTTGTTTTCTCCACAGTAGTAAATTATTAGTTTGGGCGGCAGCCGTGGTGCAGAGATCAAATCGTTACTAGAACAGTCAAATACTTTCAGGCGAGTCAAGTTCTCCAGCATCTCATCAGGTATTGAGTGAATATTGTTGCCGGCACAGGATAGTTTATACAGGTACTGGGGCATCGACGGCGGTAAAAATTGCAAGAAGTTTTCAGAACAGTTAATCACTCTCAGGTTAGTCGACAGCTCAGGCAGCCAGATAATACAGTTTTCATAGCACTTCAGTACCATCAGTTTTGAGGGCTGCACCTTCGGTAACAAGATCAAGACGTTATCTGTACAGTCAAGCACCAGCAGCCACTTTGGCATCACCTTCGGTAACGCGGTCAACACGTTTTTACTGCAGTAAAATTCAATCAGATGTGGAGGCAAATTTTCAGGGAGTGAAGTCAACCCAAGGTTGCTAAGATTGAGCATACTCCGTCTTGTAATGAGACATTCCTTCATTCTGCGCAATGCTTCTGCCCGGTTTTCAATCCGGCTTGCTGGCAGGTTTTCTTCCAGAATATTTTCCTTGATTTCTTCCAGACTTTCTTTCAGGTCTTCTTGGGGAATTTCTGACTGTTTGTTTTGCTGGTTTTCTTCCAGGATTTCGTACAGGTTTTTTTGCAGGTTTTCTTGCAAACCATCCCGCTCCATAGCCCATTGGCACCATTCGGCGACCATCATGAACTCGTTATGTTGCGGATTCGGATTCAGGCGCTCCAACGTGATGATGGTATTGTCTACCATATGTATTTTCACTTCTCCCGCGGTACTGAGGTCAATGATCTGCCGGTGGTCATCACCCCAGCTAAATATTTGCGGGCCGATATACTTCATGTTCCGCAAAATTTCATTCTTGAGTTCCACCGGCAGGAAGAACTGCCCTGGTGGGCGTACGCCTGGGTTAACGGAAGATGGGGGAATGCCGGGGGCGAATGGGCGGATGTCTTTAATGCTGGCCATAATGCTACGTATCCTTGAAATAAATATCCTCTGGCAGCGCCGGAGACGTGAATGTGGTCACCGCAAAGGTGCCACAGGACGTCACTTGCGCTGATATAACGACTCATCGTTGACTTTTTCCCTTGGTCAGAAATGCCGTGTCGGGTCTGGTACATGCTGTATTACGGCCCAGGCAGCTCTGACGTATTAAAGAAAATACGAGAGCGAACGACCCGGAAATAATCGTTATTAAGCAAAGGAATAACTATAAGAAATCGCTCATGCATCCGGTGCTTCTTCACCTGTTGCAGTCAGAAGAAGCCATTACGCTGACTTTCTTGAGCCGGTGTTTTGAGTTGATTGGCCAGAGCCTGCAATGGTTTGTCATCCATAATTTAACCTTCTTCTGATGTTGGAATGTGCATATCAAAATCAGGAAATGACAAGTTTATATGCAGGCTCAGGCTGCGTTCGCAAAGCATCGCATCCGGCGATAGATGCTGTATTAAATTTAAGATTCAGCTTCCTCTTCTGCCACCCGTACGCCAATCTTCAACACTTCATTATCTTCTTTCTCGGCCACCGTCCAGATCATTCCGGCAAACTCTACCTGGTCTCCGACAACCGGTGCCGCGCCTAACAACTGCTGGACAATTTCACCCAGCGTTTGCTGCTTATCACGATATTCTCGCCCGTCTTCCAGGCCATATATCAGCGCCACATCAGCATATTTAGCGCTGGCTTCGAGAATGAAGTCACCAAAGAAGCGTTGATCCAGCGCGACAGGTGGCGACTGGCTGAACAGTTTACCGAGCGCCGGGAGATCGCGTTCCCGACCAATTACACACAACACATCGCCTTCGCGCAGTCGGGTGCTGCCGGTAGGATGAAGCAACTGGTTATCACGAAACAGTGCCGCAATACGCGTCTCTTTTGGCATATGGAGATCACGCAGTGCCGCGCCCACGCACCATTTATCGGCACTCAACTGATAAACAAACTGCTCCCACGGATTTTCCGGATGAATATCCAGACCAACGCGTGACACCGGACGTCCCACTGGCGGAACGACCACTTTGGCTTTTTTCGCCGCCCACGAGAGTGATGTCCCCTGCAAGAGTAGTGAAACCAGAACCACAAAGAAGGCGACATTAAAGAACAGACGCGCATTCTCCAGCCCCGCCATCATCGGGAACACGGCCAGGATGATTGGCACCGCGCCGCGTAATCCCACCCAGCTGATAAACACGCGCTCACGCAGATTGAAGCCACGAAACGGTAGCAATCCGGCAAATACCGAAAGAGGACGGGCGAAGAAAATCATCCATGCGGACAAAATGAGCGCCGGAATGGCAATAGGCAGCAGATCGCTTGGGTTAACCAACAGCCCCAGCACCAGGAACATGGCGATTTGTGCCAGCCAGGCAAGGCCGTCGAAATTTTGCAGGATGCCGTAGCGGTTGCGAATCGGCCGATTACCCAGCAGAAAACCGCACAGATAAACAGCCAGAATACCGCTACCTTCCAGCGCCGTGGTTAAAGCAAAAATTAAAATACCGCCGCTTAATGCCAGCAATGGATATAATCCGGCGGGCAGGGCGATGCGATTAATCATTTGCAGCAGTAAATAACCACCGCCAAGACCGATGACAATCCCGAGGCCAAATTGCTGCAGAATATCGACTACGAACATCCAACTGACACTGCTTTCATGTTGCTGGATCATCGCAATCAGGGTAATTGTCAGAAAGACCGCCATTGGATCATTACTGCCGGATTCAATTTCCAGCGTCGAGCCAACGCGTTCGTTAAGCCCCTTACCACCCAGCAGAGAAAATACCGCTGCAGCATCGGTGGAGCCGACGATAGCGCCGATTAATAAGCCTTCAATCAAATCAAGATTAAACAGCCACGCCGCCATCATGCCGGTTAAACCAGAGGTGATAAGCACGCCCAGCGTCGCCAGCGACAGCGCCGGTCCTAACGCCACACGAAAGGAACTGGCCTGAGTGCGCATCCCGCCGTCGAGCAAAATAATCGCCAGCGCCAGGTTACTTACCATGTAGGCGAAGGGATAATTATCAAACGGGATACCGCCGACGCCATCGACTCCCGCCAGCATGCCGATCGCCAGAAAAATAACCAGAATAGGAATGCCAAGACGGGAAGAAAATGAACTAAGTAATATACTGCTGGTGACAAGGATGGATCCTAAGATGAAAAGGCTAATTATTGTTGTGGCATCCAACGGTCGGTTACTCCTGATTACGCTGTCTCTTATATAAACCCTACCATATTAGCGGCAGAGACAGCGTTTTACTTAGCCCTGAAGCGTGATTTTTTTACATTTTAAGAACAGGATGACCGCTAATCGTCAACTGAGTGCCTTCCCGGGTGTTAGTAAGAATGGCATGTGCGCCCAACGGCAGCGTAACCGTGCGTGGTTCATGACCAAAATCGAGGCCGGTAATGAGTGGAATCGACAGGCGGGAACGCAAAAACGCGTACACTGACTCCAGGTTGTAACCTGCGTCATAATCATTGGGCGTGCTGCCGCTAAAGCTACCGAGAATAATCGCCTTCTGACGTGGCAAAATTCCAGCATGATAGAGCTGCAACAGCATACGTTCGACGCGGAAAGGATGCTCGTTAATATCTTCCAGCACCAGAATACCGTTTTCGATTTGCGGCATCCACGGTGTACCAATCAGTGAAATCAGCATCGCGAGATTGCCTCCCCATAACGTGCCTTCGGTCTGACATGTCGGGCCTTCCCCTTGCCATTCAATGGTGAAGGTTTCATTGCGTAACGCCAGCCAGAAATGGTGCTCGGTAAAGGCGTTCAGTTCATCCGCGCCAAAGTTTGCTACCAGCATGGGGCCGCTAAAGGTGATGACATTGCCATGCGCCAGAAGACCGCACTGAATGGCGGTAAAATCGCTATGTCCGCAAATGAGCAACGGGTCATGTTGTTGGCGAGCCACCAGTGCCTGCCAGTCAATATCCGCCAGTAAACGACTGGCACCGTAACCACCGCGTACAGCCAGCACGATGGTGTTGGGGGTAGTCAGTCTGGCAAGGGAATTGAGATCCTCCAGACGCTCCGTTTCCGTACCCGCAAAACGCTCACAACGACGGGCAATAACCTCGACGTTATTGACCTGATGCCCCGCGTCGGTAAGGCGCTGGATACCACGCAGCGCATCGTGTTGTTTTATGCAGTAACCCGATGGGGCAATTAAGTGAAACAGAGACATGGCAATTCCTTGCTGACAACAGAAACGAAATGTATATCATGCCGCTTAGGTGTGCCGTTGTCACCTCAACGGCGATTCCAGGCTATAAGGATAGAAGAAGTGAAATTAAGATGGTTTGCCTTTTTGATTGTGTTATTAGCGGGTTGTTCATCAAAGCATGACTACACGAACCCGCCGTGGAACGCGAAAGTTCCGGTGCAACGTGCGATGCAGTGGATGCCAATAAGCCAGAAAGCCGGTGCAGCCTGGGGCGTCGATCCACAATTGATCACAGCGATTATCGCTATCGAATCGGGTGGTAATCCGAATGCGGTGAGTAAATCGAATGCCATTGGTTTGATGCAGTTAAAAGCTTCAACCTCCGGACGTGATGTTTATCGCCGAATGGGCTGGAGTGGTGAGCCGACGACCAGCGAGCTGAAAAATCCGGAGCGTAATATTTCAATGGGGGCGGCTTACCTGAATATTCTGGAAACCGGCCCGCTGGCAGGTATTGAAGATCCGAAGGTACTGCAATATGCGCTGGTGGTGTCATACGCTAACGGGGCAGGTGCGCTGCTACGGACTTTCTCGTCAGATCGGAAAAAGGCGATCAGCAAAATCAACGATCTGGATGCTGACGAGTTCCTCGATCACGTAGCGCGAAATCATCCTGCGCCGCAGGCTCCGCGCTATATCTACAAACTTGAGCAGGCACTGGACGCGATGTAAATCAGTCGCGCACTTTGTCCGCTTTCTCCCGGGCTTCCCGCTCGAGAGAGAAAATAATCCGCTGTAATTGCCGCTCCACCGTCGGGCTGACGTTAAGAAAACGGAAGCTCAGACGGGGAGTGGTGATGGTTTCATTCTTGCTATCAATCACTTTGCGCTCGCTGATTGAGATTAACTGGGCGTCAAAGTGAAAAACACCCCATTGCCCCATGTTGACTTCAATCTGAGCGAAGCGCATGCCTTCGTGCAATCCGGCAGGCTTTGCTGTTTCCAGTAATGCACCCATGCCGCCTAACGACAAATCATACAGGCGGAAACGTAACGTACTGTTATCCGCCAGTTTGGTCTGGCAAAAATAAGGCGGATGGAGTGGGGCGGAGATGCGGAAATATCGGCGTCGTTGTACAAACCACAAGGTGGGAGGCGGTACGGTAATAAATGCCGGAAGCTGCAAGTATTCACTCTGCTGTAGTTGTTCAACAGTAAATTCGACTTTCGCGCCCTGGGTTTCGGCGGTAATGGTAATGTGCTGCGCCTTTAACACAGCGTTGTTATCTTCGGCTTGACTGCCGAAATCCAGCACCAGTTTATCCGGGGTTATTGCCAGTATTTTGCTGATCAGCTGCCCGCCATTCCAACTGATACGCAAAGGAATTGCGGCTTTGTGCAAATCGCGTAACACGCCCAGGACGGCTAACGGATTTTGTTTCAGGAACTGCTCATGGTAATGACTCACGCGGAAAAACTCCTGACTGACAAACTGTCTTTGGTTTATCGGTCACAGTTAACAAAACTTAATACAAATGCGTGAATATTTTTTACATGTTGTTCTTAAATCAGCCGACATACGCCCAGCATCGATTCCGCCCTTGCCTATACTTAGAGCGTTGACGTAAGCATTTCTTGCGTCCGATTCATCGAAACGAGGGCCTGAACATGGGAATTATTGCCTGGATTATTTTTGGCCTGATAGCCGGCATTATCGCCAAGCTAATCATGCCGGGGCGTGATGGTGGTGGATTTTTCCTGACCTGTATTCTCGGGATAGTCGGTGCGGTGGTCGGCGGCTGGCTGGCGACCATGTTTGGCATTGGCGGCTCCATCAGTGGTTTTAATCTGCACAGCTTCCTGGTGGCGGTAGTGGGCGCTATCCTGGTGCTGGGCGTATTCCGCCTCCTGCGAAGAGAATAAGATTTTCATAAGGCGGATAGCGATACAGATGCCGCTATCCGCTTTCACATCAGAATGTATACTCGATACCTGCCCAGAAATTGCGACCTTCTTCAATAAACCCTTCACTGTAGGCATATTTGGTATCAAACAGGTTATTGACCGACGCATTGACGCTGAAGCCATGACCTAAGGTGTAATCGGCTCGAATGTGGGTCACCGCAAAACCGGCGGCTTTTTGTGAACCGTCACTGTTGCTGTAGCTGGAGGAACGCGCCTCTTCCGACAGCGTTACGCTTAACGGCTCCCACGGTTTGAGAGTCATCCATGCGGTCATTGTCTGCGTTGGCAGATCGGTTATCTTGCCGATGTCTTTGCGTTTGGCGTCAGCGTGGATCAGGGCGTAGCTCAATCCTACATCCAGTATATTGCTGATTTTCCCCTTAATACCGGCATCCAGACCGCTGTAATCCACCGTGCCGCTATTCTGATTTTGAATGGTATCGGCATCGATATTGTGCGAGAGGATGGCATCACTCACCCGGTTATAGTAAACGCTGACCTCAAACCCCCAGTCGTGCGTGAAGGCACCATTCCAGGTTAAATCCACCCCGCGCGCGCGTTCCGGTTTGAGCTGCGGGTTAACAATCGCTATCTGGTTATACGCAGGTTTGGACGTGGTATAGCGTTCTTTCAGCGTCGGAAAGCGTGTGCGGTCATAGTACGAAAGCGCCAGCGTGTCTTCATTGGCAAAGTGGTATTTCCCCATCACCTGCCAGTTAAAAGCTGACTGATTGTTGTCGTCATAATGGGTGATGCTGCCATCTTTCTCATGTTTTTTCGCTTCTACGCTATCGCGCCAGTCATAGCTGATTCCAGCCACGACATCGACATTATCGGCAGCAGCCCATTGATATTCACTGGCGAGCGACCAGGTACGATCTTCATAGCGATCGTAAGCGGCGTGCGGCGCACCTTTTTCCCGGTGTACGTCATCTTTCCAGTTAACGGCAAACGACAACAGATCGTTTTCACGCACATCGGCTGCCAGTTGTAACCCGGCACCGTCGCTGTAATCGGAATAATGGCTGTAGCTGCCTTTTTTATTTTTCAAATCAGCCAGCGAGTTGTACATCATTAGCGTATTTTCAAAGGTGTCGCGATACAGCCGACTTTTCAGGGTAAAACGATCGTTTAGTTGGGTCGTTCCCTGATAATAAAAACTTTCTTTGTCATACTCTGGCCACTGCCAGTAGCGTGATTTTTGACCACTATTTCCACTGTATGGCGGGTTATCTTTTTCACCATCCTGCTTAATGTAAGTCAATGTGTATTCATCGTTTTCGCGTGGTGTAAAACCGAGCTTCACAATGCCGCGTTTATCATCAGCCGATGAATTAATCATCTTGCCGTGTTTGCCTGCAATATCATTATTTACACCATGCGGCAGGCCGAGAAAATCCTGCTTTAGCTGGCTACCGCTGACTTGCAAATACCCCAGATCGCTGCTGGCGGCAAATGAAGCATGCATATCGTAGGCATTGTCCTGGCTACGGCTCCATCCCTGGCGATATCCCAGATTTGCTTCCAGAGGTTTTGTTGGCTTCTGGGTGGTGATATTAATGGCTCCGCCCATCTGATTAGGCCCCTGAAGCAGCGACGAATACCCTTTGGAAACTTCGACTGCCCCCAGATTGTTGGTCAGAATCCGCGCCAGATCGAGGTTGCCGTCATAGGGAACATAAATGGGCACACCGTCGAAATAGACCGGCACCTGCCGACTATCAAAGCCACGAACTTTTACCTGTTCTTCGTTGCGGCTGCCTGACTTTTGCAGCACCACACCGGGGACGACACTTAATGCCTGAGCGACATTCTGTTTATCCAGGGCCTTCATGGTGGGTTGATCGAGAATGGTGGTCGTCGTCGATGATACCGGACTGGACCATACGGTCAGCGAGTCGCTCTCCTGAGCCGCTACGGCCTGCTGGGTAAAGGCAAGTGATAATGCTGTGCAGAGATAACGTTTTTTGAGTCTCATAGAATAAATTCCGTTTAACAAAGAATTAAATAGAGGCTGCGGGTTGCAGACTGACTTTAATGTCAGCCGGTGTCGCGTAATAAGGCGCGGAGGTAATAAAAAGGCGAATGCCGCAGTCGAGGTAATTTTTGAGTGTTGTCAGATTAATTCCGCCGGTCAGAGCCAGCGTGCAGTGAGGAGCCAGCGACGGTGCTATTTGCGCAATTTCAGTTGCCTGTTGCGGATTAAATTTGTCGAGCTGAAGTACGTCTGGTTGCGCGCGTAACGCGGCGATTGCCTCTTTCGGCGTGTCGGCTTCAACAACTATTTTCTTCTCGGGTGCGTGGCGACGTAACTGATTGATTGCGCCTGACCAGTCCTGATTGTCATGAAGAAAATGGCGGTGGTTGGCAAACAATAATATGGTTTCCGCACATCCGGCACGATGAATCAGTCCTCCGGCAGCCAGAATTGCCTGCGAGGCCAGTAAGCGGGTGCCCGGAATTGCTTTTCGGGTGCAGGCGATATTGCCATCAGGGTAACGTTCACGAAGTAACGCCAGCATTTGAGCGAGATAATCAGAAACACCGCAACTCCACTCCAGCACATTCTGGACTGCCTTCCATCCCTGATGAAGTGCTGCGGCATTACCTTGCGCACGGATTAGCCGCTGACCCGCGTTCGCTTGTGAACCGTCGCTGACCGCGTCATCAATAGTTAATCCCAGCGTAGTTAACATCTTACACGCGACAGAAATGCCGCTGACGCAGCCGCCCTGACGGAGAAAAAACTCTATATAGCCATGCTGGTGTCCAATATTTAATGCTCGCGTGGTCAGGTCACCGCCCTGGATATCTTCCAGAAGTAACGCATCGATTTGTGCCTGAGAAAGGAAAATCATCGCAGTGCCTCTTGCGGTACGCTATCCCACCAGATGAGCGCCCAGTCGCGGCTGGCAGGGGCGAGGGCACGAGCATCTTGTTGTTGATACCAGCGATATAACCGCTCACGCTCATCGTCGTTAAGCGCGCCCAGACTCCAGCTGACGTTCTGCTCAAAACGTTCCCAGGTGCTGTTATCCTGTTGGCAATTTTGTCCACGGATAAAATCAACGTGAGCATAAATTCCCATCTGATACAGGACGTTGAGCGCAAAGATATAGTTGGGTAATTCGATCACTTCCCGACCAGCCGCCCGCTGAATGGCTGGAGAGACGAACGAGGTGCTGACCAGATGAGTCGTATAGACGCGAAGCCGTGCCTGATTATTCAGTTTGCTCATTGCCTGGCGCATATCAGCCACCAGAGTGGAGCGGGAAGCCACGGCAATATCGCAGCGTGGCAGGTCACTCCAGTCCTCTTCCCAGGCGCGCTGGATCCAGTGGACATTGTCTGCCTTTAGCGCGGCGGCGCGACGGGCGGCAACGTTCAGCATCCCCTGACTGTAATCAACGCCATAAATCGTCGTGAGTTTGGCCGCCAGCGCCAGCGATACGGTACCCGGTCCGCAGCCCATATCGAATAAGGTTTGCGCGCCTTGCAGGTCAATTTTTGAGGTCAGTTGTTGCAGGTAGCTGTCCGTAGGCGAGGCGCAATTTTCCGCCATTTTTTCCGCCCGTTGATCCCAGTGAGCCGGCGTTTTTTCTGTGCGGTGGGCCAGTTTGAGTTGCTGCAGGTAAAGGTCCGCAAAATCAATATCATCAATGAGCATGATTGTTCCTTAGTGGCTAATTGCAGAGAGGTGATGATGAATCTGGTCGGCAGAAACCCGGTACAGGGCAGCCAGTTTGTTCGTTGTTAACTGTTCGGTCGGTAAGCCTTGTGTTACTCGTCCATCTGGCTCTACCTGGATAATGCTGTCGGCAATGGCGTTGGCATGGAGCGGATGATGAGTCGACATTAGCATTGTCATGCCGTTATTTTTGAGCTGCGCCAGCGTGTCCAGTAGTTGGATCTGATGACCGAAATCGAGGCTGGAGGCAGGCTCATCCAGTAATAACAAGCGCGGTTGCTGGACGAGTGCACGGGCGATTAAAGCCAGCTGACGTTCACCGCCGCTAAGCGTATTCCAGCGTCGTGTCGCCAGATGCAAAATGCCCAGCTTTTCCAGTTGCTCCGTGGCTTTCAGGCGTTCTTGCTTACCGGGAACGGAAAAAGCGCCTATGGTGGGGGCCAGGCCCATCAACACCATATCCAGCACACTAAAAGCAAAAATGCCGTCGTGCGCCTGCGGCACCCAGGCAATAGCCTGCGCGCGCTGGCGATGGCTGAGTGTCTGCACAGGGAGGCTATCCAGTAAGATCTCGCCTTTTAATAACGGTATAACGCCAAGAATGGAGCGCATGAGTGTGGTTTTGCCGCAACCATTGGCTCCTAACAGACAACAAATTGTTCCTTGCGACAGGGTGAAGGACACGTCGCGTAGCACCGGATGGCGGGAGTAACCCAGAGACGCATGACGGACGGCAAGCAAAGTCAATGGCGACCTCCGCGTAACAACAAAAACAGGAAAAACGGTGCACCAACAAAAGCGGTCAGAATGCCAAGTGGGATTTCTGTTGTTCCAATGCTGCGTGCCAGCGTATCGGTAAGCAGGAGCAGAATCGCGCCAGTACACATTGCCATGGGCAACAGCTGCTGATGGTTATGACCGGTCAACAAGCGGGCAATGTGCGGAACGACCAGGCCGACCCAACCAATTATGCCCGCTATTGCTACCGTGCTGGCGGTGATTAGTGTGGCGCAGACAATTAATCCAAAGCGCAGACGTGTCACGTTCAGTCCCAGCGAACGGGCTTCGTCGTCGGAAAGCGTGAGTAAATTCATGCGCCAGCGGAGAAAAAACAGGGGCAAGGAGCCTATGAGAATGATCGGTGCAGCATAGCAGAGATCGCGTAAGGTCACGGTGGACAGCCCCCCCAGCAACCAGAAGGTAATTGACGGTAACTGGGTGTAAGGATCGGCCAGCGTTTTTATTAGCGATATCCCCGCTCCGCACAACGTTCCTAACGCAATGCCTACCAGCACCAGGGTTAAGATCGGATCGTGGCGGGTCACCCGACGCGTAATCAACCAGACGCCCGCGACCACCATCAGCCCGCCGCAAAATGCGTACAGCTGGATGTAAACAATGGATAATCCCCACAGGATTGCCGCGCAGGCACCAAGTCCGGCACCGGCGGAGACGCCTAAAATATCCGGTGACACTAAGGGATTACGGAACATTCCCTGATAGGTGGTTCCGGCCCCTGCCAGCGCCGCGCCCAGAAACAGCGCAGCAAGAATACGCGGCACGCGGATTTGCCAGAAGACAATTTGTTCCTGCACAGGAACATTTTCTTGACGCAGAATGAGCGCCAGCAGTTGCTGTATATCGAGATGATAAGCCCCACTTACGGCGGCAAAAGTGATACTGATAGCTGCCAGCAGCAAAATACATCCGTTTACGGTTCTCATTAGCTCGCCACCAATTTTTGATAGTCGGCGTCACTTAATGGGCAATGCCAGAACAGTTGGGCGTAATGCTGCATGTCACTTTTAAACTGGCGATTGATGGCGGGATCCAGCCAGGCGTGAAGTCTGCGTAATCCCAGAAGACGGTTGATTCCCGGCGGGGCATCCAGCCAGCCAAAGGGCAGGCCACTTAAAAATAAGATGCGTTGTTCCGCAACCGCTTTCACGCCCTGCCAGAGAGGATCACGACGAATAAAATCTGCAGTAACGGCCTCCTGAACCAGAATAATATCCGGCTGCCAGCGCAGGAGATTTTCCATGGAAACCTGTGTCAGACCGTGGCGATCGGCTATTTGCGCGACGTTGTGCAAACCTAATAATTCCGCCGCCTCGGTATGCAACGAACCCTGTAAGCCCGTTTCCAGCCCTCGAGGACCGCGCGCAGCATAAAAGCTGAGGTTAGCGGCGGGTGAGGTGGCGAATGCCTGAGCTTCACCAACGAAGCGGCTGGCGAGATTGGCTTGTTCTGCGGTGCGGTGCTCTTCGCCTAACGTTTTGCCAAGCGTTGTTAACTGTTCTGCTGATTGTTCCAGTTTCCCGTTAAGCAATAACCAGGGTATTTGTGTCTGTTCGCTAACCTGCCGTGCCAGGGAGATCCAGGTTTCATCCGTATTGCCGCAATCAACGACCAAATCGGGATGTAACGCCATAAGCCCTTCCAGCGAGAGTGTGCTGGCGCGCCCGGCGAGTCGTCCCAGCCTGGGGAACTGGCGAATGTGCTCTGGCAATGGAATTAATGCCTGACGGGCAAAATCAAAAGAGGAAAAACCGACCATTTTTTCTGGCGCGACAGCCAGCAATAGTAAATCGGCGGGCGCGCCTGCGCTGACGATGCGTGTAATGTTTTGGGCTTCGGGAAGCGTCAGTGAGGCCCAGAATTTGACTGATTGTGCAAAGGACGGCAGATGATGCAGGAACAATGTCGACGCAAGAATCTGTGTAAACCTCCGTCTGGTTAGTGACATAAGTTATATCCTGATAATAAAAACCGCTATATATTTACATATATATCGAAAAAAATCATGTTTGATGTCAAAATTTGTCTAAAGAGACAGAATGATTTGCTTGTTGCTTAAATAACACTTTGTTCCACAAGAAAATTGTCAGGGAGAATGGCGGAGTGGCGAAAAATATAAATAGAGGTGTAATGATTAACAAATTGATAAAATAAAATTAAAATCTTCTCTGATAAAAGAAAATAAAGGCATAGACCGTAGAATGGGGGGCATTTCGTGGCGAAAAAAGAGCAATGCCAATTTTATGCACATAATGGCATTGCTCGATATACAGCAAAGTTAAGGCGTAGGTTCCGCCTCTTTTTGTTTTACCGGCTGTGTTGTTGATTCACTGAGTGGACGCGTCGCCGGAACATTGTCACACGGTTGCTCTTTCGGGCAGATCAAATCCAGCATTTTCAGCGTCACGCCATTGGTCCAGCCAAAGCCATCCTGTAATGGATATTCGCCACCGCCGCCCCCTGTTCCGGTGGTGCTGACATCATATTTCTCGACCAGCTTCTTCTCCCGGTCATAAGTGTGCTGAACATTGGTCAGGAAGTGCCAGCTAATGTCCATCGCCACCTCGTTCTGCCCGTAGTTTTGCAACCCTTCTGTCGCCACCCATTGCAGGGGAGCCCAGCCATTTGGCGCATCCCATTGCTGTCCACTTTTCACCGACGTGGTGTTCAGGCCGCCTGGTTGCAGCAGATGTGTTTTCGTCGCCGTCGCCATTTTGTTGGCGCGATCTTTCGCTGCCGCATTGACGTACAGCGGGAACAGGGCGGCAGCGGTTAACTGATTGCGCACTTTATGACTTTTCAGGTCGTAATCGGCATACCAGCCTTGTTGATCGTTCCACAGGTATTTTTCGATCCCTTTTTGACGGGCATTCGCCAGCGTTTCGTACTGGTTTGCCATCGCGTTATCTCCGGAAGCTTTGCTGGCGCGGGCGAGGATTTTTTCCATTTTAAACATCAGGCTGTTCAGATCGACCGGTACGATGCTGGTGGTGCGTAAGGTATTTAACTGCTGCGGATTGTCCATCCAGCGCGAGCTGAAATCCCAGCCAGACGCAGCGGCAGAGCGCAGGTCGCGGTAAATTTCAGTGGCAGGTCGATTCGGATTGCTTTTGGCGGTGGCAATATCTTCCACCCATGACTCTGGTCGTGGCGTATCGCGATCGTCCCAGTAGCGGTTGAGAAGGGTACCATCCTGAAGTTTTACAACGCGTTTTTCCTGTTGTCCGGCTTGCAGGTTTTCAACACCGTCCATCCAGTAAGCATATTCTTTTTGCATTTGCGGCAGGTATTGCTTCAACGCGGCATCGCCTTCATGCTGCGCCAGTAACTCTACCATCAGGGCAAAGAAGGGCGGCTGCGAGCGACTTAAATAGTAACTGCGGTTGCCGTTGGGAATATGACCGTAAGTGTCTATTTCATGAGCAAAATTGGCCACCATATCCGCGACTTTATCCCAGTGGCCGCTTTCGGCAAGCCCCAGCATGGTGAAGTAACTGTCCCAGTAATACACTTCGCGAAAACGTCCTCCCGGCACGACATAGGGTTCCGGTAACGGCAACAGAGAATCCTATTTCTCGGTACTTTCGGTAGAACGGGTTAACACCGGCCAAAGTCCGTCTATATGTTCGCGCAGTGACTGCCCCTTTGGAGGCACATATTTCTCTCCCTCTTTCGGCAGGGTGAAATTGACGTTAACGAAATGGCGCAGATCAAATCCGCTCTGGTTTTGCTGCATCCGATAATCAGCAAGGATCATCAGCGGATCGCTGTTCGGCACGGCATCTGCAAAGGTTTTTTGGTCCGGAAAAAGTTTGGCGTTTTGCACATCATTAAACAGCGGCCCTAATAAAATATCAGGCGGCTGTGGCGTTACCGGTGTTTCTTCTGCCTGCACCGATAGCGCAGCGAAACACAAAAAGATGCAGGCTGGAATTAACGCCATTTTTAGCGGGCGAGAAGCTGCGGGGGATTTCATCAATCATTCTCCTTTGGCGAAACCGAATAAAACGGTATTCAAGTATCAGAAAACCTTAGTTCAGGATCGCACTAGCTGCATGATCGAAATCTCATTCTGCGAACGGTCAGGCATTTTAGAAAAGGGAATTAAAGGGATAAATAACGTCGAAGTAGAGTGATCAAATAACGTCTGTTTGTTAGCCAGCCAGCGGAGTTGGGTTCGCGATTAGCGCAGAAAAAATCATCATGATTTGGTAAAAAATATAACAGGTAGTTAAAAATCATCCGTGCAGAGTAAATAGCCGGATGGCATCAGAACGATGCCATCCGAACGGTGGTTTAACCCTGACGGCTGAAACGTTGCGTTTTAACGTCCAGCGTTAGCGTTTCTTCTGGTTGTATCGCATACAGTTTCTCACCCTGCTGGCAAATCCAGCCAATCCCCAGTTCACGGGCGATCAGGGCGCTGTGGGATAGCGGACTTCCGGCGCTAAGGCAGATACCTTTTACAACCGCCGGATCCAGTTGCAGTATTGTGGAGGGATAGATGTTCTCCGCCAGTAGAATAGTTGGCGAGTTAAACTGCGGGAGTTCTTCTTTCGTTTGGGTCAGGTGGACTAGGGTGCGATGCAGAAGATCGTCCACATCAATATAGCGAGCCTGTAGATATTCATCATCCAGTTGCTGGTATTGCTGGCTAAGTTCTTTAAGAACTTGCTGCCAGGCATATTCTGCCGTGCAATGTTCGTGCTGAAGGAGTTCGCTTGCCGCCGCCAGCAGTTCCGGATCATCTAACAGTGTATGGTGACCAGAAAAGATTGCGGCAATATCGTCAAGCCCGCTGGCTTCTGCTTTCGCTGTTAACGTCATCAGATCTAATAACGTGAAGTCAATGGCCTGGCGTAATCGTTCTTGTTCTTCATCCACGGTCAGGGTTGATTTTGCCTGTACCGTACATAAAACCGGTTGATAATAAAAGGCTTTACCCGAAACAGGCGGAACGGGACGCAGAATAGGTGGAGCAACTTCCTCCGTTTCACCAAAGTTATCTTCAGCCAGCTGACGGAAAGCGATCAGTGCCTCTTCAGCTTCTGGCCCTTTCGCAATCAGGCGCAGCGTATCGTTATAACGAACTTGTAGTAACGCAATCTGGTTAATACTCTCCGGTGTGACGCATTTGCCGTTTTTCTCCAGCAACATATCGGCATTAAATGTCGATAATGTATAAACCAGCCGGGAGGCCGGACGTACATGCAGGCCGTTACGGTTTTTTATGACCACCGCCAGAGAACGGGCTTCTTCATCGTACGGAGGACATGTGTCAGAGATTTCAGTGTCGGAGGAGGGTAAACCCAGTTGTTCACGTTTGGCTTCCAGCGCATGCATGGCGTCAAAGATAACTTTGTCGATCTCCGCCCCCGAGGCCGCGCTGACCGTTGCTGCCAGTGTACCTTCGACCAACGGTGCAGCACACAAACGTACTTTTGCGGCGATCTCGGGAGCCAGCAATTCCAGCGCAGTTTCAGCACTCAATAATGCGCTACCCATATCCATCATGACCAGCACATGGTCGGTATCGGCAACAGATTCGATGGCCTCCATCACTTTGACGGCATCGGTACCAATGGGATTTTGTGGATCGTCAATTCCCGCGGCAATGGCGATTTTACAACTATCACCCATTAACATCTGACGGGCTAATTCACCGACACCTTCTCCCAGTCGGCTGCTATGTGAAACTATGACCAGGTTTACCATCACCAATTCCTTACTCTTTTGCGGCTAACGCCAACATTTTCATCATAAACATCACCGAGGTCGCGCCGGGATCCTGGTGACCAATACTGCGTTCACCGAGATAACTGGCGCGGCCTTTGCGGGCTTGCATCGTAATCGTACTTTGTGCAGCGGATTCGGCGATGCTACTGGCAGCGTCGAGCGCCGCCGGAACAGAGAGATTTTGCTCGCAGGACTGACGTAACGATTCCACCACCGGCACCCACACATCACACATGGTTTTATCGCCAGGTTCGGCTTTCCCGCGACTGATTACGCCGTCCGCGCCATCGCGGAACATCTGATAAAGCTCTTCCAGCGTCAGGCTTTGCCGTGCCTGGGTCGCCTGTGCGGCGCGGATAAAGAAGGTACCGAACAGCGGACCACTGGCACCTCCGACGCTGGAAAGTAGCGTCATGCCGGTATTCTTGAGAATGAAACCGATATCTTTATCTGCGATAGCAGGGAGTTTTTCCACCACTTTGCTAAAGCCTCGATTCATATTAAGCCCGTGGTCAGCGTCGCCAATCTCGCGATCCAGTCCGGTAAGATACTCGCTCTCGGTGCTGAAAATATCGCCACAACGAGTGAGCCAGTTAACAATTTGAGTTCTGCTCAGTGACATTGCTTTCTCCTTATTTACCCCAGTTAAGGGCCGGGGTGTGGACCGGGGCGTCCCAGAGTGCCAGCGTTTCGTCATCAACTTTCAGTAAGGTGATTGAGAAACCGGTCATATCCAGTGAGGTGCAGTACGCGCCAATTAAATTACGTTCGATAGTCAATCCTGCTTGCTGGCAACGTGTGGTCAGGCGGTTATAGACGCCGTATAGCTCAGAAAGCGGAGTTGCGCCAAGATTGTTAACCAGCGCAATCACCCGATCGCCAGACTGGAGCGGTTGTTTGGTTTGTGGTTCTTCCTGCCAGCTGCCTTGTTGATAATCCCAGAAACGCAAAGTGCGATGGTATGAGCCATTTTCCAGCAGGGTGTCGAACATTTCATCGACGGTTTGATCAAGGGAAGAGAAGGGACGGCGGTCAATACCTGGCTCACCATGAATGCCGACGCCAAACTCCATCTCATTGTCCGCCAGGGTAAAAGAAGGTTTGCCCGCGGCAGGAACGGTACAGGCACCGAGAGCAATACCTATTGAGTGGCCTTGATTATTCAACTTACGCCCCAGTTCCGCACAGGCGTCCAGTGAGTCGCCACGCTCCGCCGCTGCGCCTACGAGTTTTTCAATTAATACGGTGATGGCAACGCCGCGCCGCCCGGCGGTATAAAGACTGTCTTTTACTGCAACGTCGTCATCAATGACCACAGTGGTCACTTTTACGCCGCTATCGTGCAGTAACTCGGTTGCTGTTTCGAAGTTAAGAATATCGCCGGTGTAATTTTTGATAATCAACAGTACACCTTCGCCGCCATCAATTTGCATGGCGCATTCAAAGATTTTATCGGGCGTCGGTGAGGTGAAAATTTCGCCCGGACAGGCCCCCGAAAGCATCCCCTGACCGATATAACCACAATGCATCGGCTCGTGTCCGCTGCCGCCACCCGACAGCAGGGCGACTTTACCTGCAACGGGGGCATCAGCTCGGGTGACATACACCGGATCCTGGTGCAGTATCAGCGATGGATGCGCTTTCGCTAGTCCTGCCAGTTGTTCGTCCAGTACGTCTTGCACATCATTGATCAATTTTTTCATTATTTTGCTCCAGCAATTACGGTAGGGCATGGATGATGTTCAACGACACGGCGACCACTGACTGCCGATGAATCCATTGTGCATCAGGCAAGGGAAAAGAAAATTAGCCCAAATTATGTTTCATAGTGAAACATATTCTTTAATGAATGTTCCATATTGAAACTTTTACGTGTATTAATACTTAAAATTGCGAGCCGGAACACCTTTTGTCATAAGGGATGCGGGATATGAGTAGCGCTTTTAACAACGATGGTCGGGACATATCTCCCTTAATTGCAACCTCCTGGGAGCGATGCATTAAGCTGATGAAACGGGAGACATGGAACGTACCACACCAGGCCCAGGGCGTGACATTTGCGTCTATTTATCGGCGTAAGAAAGCGATGCTGACGCTCGGGCAGGCTGCGCTGGAAGATGCCTGGGAATATATGGCACCGCGAGAGTGTGCGCTGTTTATCCTCGATGAAACCGCCTGCATTCTCAGCCGTAATGGCGATCCGCAAACCTTGCAGCGGCTAAGTGCACTGGGATTCAATGACGGCACGTATTGCGCCGAGGGAATTATTGGTACTTGTGCGCTATCGTTAGCGGCTATCTCTGGTCAGGCCGTGAAAACGATGGCCGATCAACATTTCAAACAGGCACTCTGGAACTGGGCCTTTTGTGCAACGCCGTTGTTTGACAGCAAGGGCCGATTGACGGGAACAATAGCGCTGGCGTGTCCGGTTGAGCAAACTACCGCAGCTGATTTGCCGTTGACGTTGGCAATCGCCCGAGAGGTCGGTAATTTACTGCTGACGGACAGTTTGCTCGCTGAAACTAACCGTCATTTAAATCAACTTAATGCCCTGTTAGAAAGTATGGATGATGGCGTGATTAGCTGGGACGAGCAGGGTAATTTGCAATTTATCAACGCCCAGGCGGCGCGGGTCTTGCGCCTTGACGCGACGGCAAGTCAGGGAAGGGCAATCACTGAACTCTTAACGTTACCCGCCGTATTGCAACAAGCAATAAAACAGGCACATCCGCTCAAACACGTAGAAGCAACCTTTGAAAGTCAGCATCAGTTTATTGATGCGGTGATAACCCTTAAACCGATAATAGAAACGCAGGGAACCAGCTTTATTTTGTTGCTCCATCCTGTGGAACAGATGCGGCAGTTAATGACCAGTCAATTAGGAAAAGTCAGCCATACTTTCGCTCATATGCCACAAGAGGATCCGCAAACCCGCCGCTTGATTCATTTTGGTCGCCAGGCGGCGCGCAGTAGCTTTCCTGTCCTGCTTTGTGGAGAGGAGGGCGTGGGCAAGGCACTGCTAAGTCAGGCAATTCATAATGAAAGCGAGCGTGCAGCGGGGCCTTATATTGCCGTCAATTGTGAGTTATATGGTGATGCGGCGCTGGCGGAAGAATTTATTGGTGGCGATCGCACGGATAATGAAAATGGCCGTCTGAGTCGGCTGGAACTGGCGCACGGCGGCACGCTGTTTCTTGAAAAGATTGAATATCTGGCGGTGGAGTTACAGTCTGCTTTGCTTCAGGTTATCAAGCAGGGTGTTATCACGCGACTGGATGCGCGGCGTTTAATACCCATTGATGTCAAAGTGATTGCCACAACGACCGCGGACCTCGCAATGCTGGTGGAACAAAATCGCTTTAGTCGCCAGCTGTATTACGCGCTGCATGCATTTGAAATTACCATCCCGCCTCTGCGTATGCGGCGTGGCAGCATTCCGGCGCTGGTGAATAACAAATTACACAGTCTTGAAAAACGCTTCTCTACGCGGCTGAAAATTGATGACGATGCCCTCGCTCGCCTGGTTTCCTGTGCATGGCCTGGCAACGATTTTGAACTTTACAGCGTCATCGAGAATCTTGCTCTGAGTAGTGATAACGGGCGCATTCGCGTCAGTGATTTACCTGAACATCTGTTTACCGAGCAGGCGACAGATGATGTCAGCGCCACCCGCCTTTCCACCAGTCTGTCATTTGCGGAAGTTGAAAAAGAGGCAATTATTAACGCAGCCCAGGTCACAGGCGGTCGCATTCAGGAAATGTCGGCTTTACTTGGAATCGGCCGCACTACGCTGTGGCGGAAAATGAAGCAACATGGCATTGATGCAGGGCAGTTTAAGCGCCGGGTATGAAAGACAGAAACGATTTATGATACATCAGAGTGATCTGTATTTCATTCCGGCGCACGCTAACAATTTTCAGCATCGTTTAAGGGCTTGTCTATCCCCCACTTAAAAGCTGAAGCGATATCCTCCGTTGACTTGCTTCTGATCAAAGAGGTTACCCTGCGTGTAATCCGCTTCGAGATAGAATGTGTGCTGTTTGTTATACTGTGCACTGACTCCCACGCCGTTATTCCAGCCATTACCTTTGAAACTGTACTTCTCCCGGGAGTTGTTCAACAGATATTCGGTATCCCCTGAAAACTCGCGGATAGCGCCAGTCTTCACATAGACATTCAGCTGGCTGTTGCCTGCGGTGATGTCATATCCCAGTATCATGCTGGCACGCCCCTGCAGCGATTCGTAGTGATTCAGATGTATATTGAGGCCATTACTCGCCTTCATAGCCATCTCATTCTGGTGGCTGTATGTGAGCTGGGTTTGCGGCTCTATATAGAACCCATAACCAGTAGGGGACAGGTTGAACCTCTGCCCGGCTTCCAGGGAGATACTCATTCCATTCGCAGTGCCGTTGGCGTTAACGCCGTTGTTCTGACTGTCCAGTACGTGGAAACTATTTTTCTGGCGCGATGCTTTTATAACGAGATCGCTGTAAAAACCGTTTTGTGCCATGTAACTGGCGTACATTCCCATGTAGTCTGAACGTGCGGTACCGTCGCCTCCGCTATAGTCCGGCGATGCATGTGTTGAGCCAATATACAGACCGACATACAACGGCATTACATCAGAGAGACGTTTATCCCCACCAAACTGGATACCGCTGTAACCCATGTCAAAGCCGCTCAGTTTGCCACTGGCGAAGGAGTCCAGACTTCCCCCATAACTGCGCAGCCAGATATTTCCGTCTTTACTCTGATTTCGCAGGTCACCCATCCGTTGCATCAGCGTACGGTTTTCAACATAGTTCAATAAGTAACCGACATTGAGATAATTGCCGCCAGCATCTGCGGTCGTGGTGGGTTTAGGTGTGGGAGCGGGGGCAGGCGTAGGATCGGGTTCAGGCGTAGGATCGGGGTTGACTATGGGAGGCTGAGCGGGAGCTGGTGTGGGTTCAGGATTAGGAGTCGGTTCCGGAACTGTCCCGGAAGCGTAAAGCTCCCAGTTAGTGCCATTTTTACGCACATCGTACAGATATCCCCCCAACTCAACCTGAGAAGACGCGCTGAACGAGGCCGCGCCGTCAGTGGTTTTTACCACTGTCAGAACTTCATTTCCCGTTGTGGCCTCGCTGCCCTGGTTACGGATAGCCAATACGTGATTACCAGCACTACTCCCGCTGATATTCAATAAATCCCCTTTATTATTAACGCCATTACCCTCGCCAACAACATCAGCACGCATAATAAAGGTACTGTTACCGCTCAGGTTCTCTACGTTTAATGTGGTAAATGTGCCGGCAGTTGACGTGTGGCTGGCAAAATCGACAGTTGAATGGCTCAGCGCCAGCGTGTCGAGATTAGAATTACTTGTTACGTTCCAGACGCTGTTATTCATTGCAACGTCCAGTTTCCCGCCATTGACATTATCGCTGAGGGAAGAACCTGTCCAAACCGACCCAGGGTGCATATCCAGATTGATTAGCCCACCTTTGGAAAGAACGCTACCGTTGATAAGCATACGACCCGAGGCGTTGATGCGGCTGGCGGCATAACCATCGTCATGTTGCGTTGCAATGGCCATCTGGTCGGGTGTACTCATATCAATGACCAGATCGCTCGTGAGATCGATCTGGCTGTTGGTCATGGCATAAATCCCCCTGGCTCCTGCCGCGCCGGTGATAGCCAAACTGTCTCCGGTTATTCTACCGCCGCTGAGCGCCCACAAACCCAGCGCCAGACTGCCATTACGATCAACCGTAATATCGGTATTTTGCATGTTGACAACAGCCGTTGCCGTCTGGGCTGAGGCACCATAAGAACCGCTGGAAAAGATGCTGTTTCGTTGCGCTGCCGTGCCAGAAAAATTGATTGTCGCGTCTGAACCACTGGTTACGAGGCCACCGCCCTGCGCGGAAGAAATATGGCTATCAGCACCGATAGTGGTTGTACCACCACGAACTTCGACGCCATTGGCCGCGGATCCAGTTACATCAACAGTGAGTGCATTCGCGCTCACCTGGCCAAAGCTCCAGAGGCCGTGCGCATTATCGCCATTGGTTTTAATGGTACTGTTTGTTCCGAGATCGACAACAGAGTTTTTCTGTACGTTTATTCCCATGGCGCTGTAGCCCTGAACATCGATTGTCAGGTCTGTCGCCGTAAAACGCGCAGCACCATTGGCGTTATTGCCGTTGAGACCACCGATATAAACACCTGTACTTCCATCGGTCTTGATTTTACTTCCGCTTCCAAGATCGACACTGGTGCCATAGTCATTGATGGTTAGGCCTATACCGTTCGAGTTTTCAATGGTGAATTGAGTGGCTGTTAGTGTTGAGCTATGTCCAATAATGATGCCGTCATCGTTACTCTTAATGGTGCTGCCTGTGCCTAAGTCAGCATGGGTATAGTCACCAATTAAATTAATGCCGATGGCAGAGGTTTGACTAACAACATCTACTGTAAGTCGGTTAGCTGTCAGGGAGCTGTTCTTGCCCTGAATAACGATTCCCTTTGCATATCCAGAGGCGTCGTTGACATTGACGGTGACATCATTACCCAGATTGATATTGCCAGGCGTGTTTCCTGCTGGGGTCATTACACCATAGAGGTTTCCTGATGGATCGGCGGTATCTCCTGTAATTCTGTCACCATCATTAATAGTAATATTGGTGCCATTTTGACTTCCTAAATCAGCAGCTATCAGCAGGGGGGAAAAGATAATTGCATTCAAACCAATAGCGCCATATTTTATCAGTTGAATGGAGGGCGAACGGATTTTTAATTCAGCGAGACGATCGGCTTTGGTATTCCCATTGTGTTGTTTGATGCCCATACCACTCCTATATAGTACCCAGGCTATGGGTCTATGGATTTTGTCATTTTGTTTAAGTCAATGAATAATATCCTCTTATCATCATGATATTTGTATGGTGCAATCATGATGAGCTGCTCTGAGAATAATTCTCTATTACCGGGCAAAATCAGGAACACAGGAATTAATATATATTTAACATCCCCCTTACAAAGGTGAGTTTAGATCGAGTTATTCCCTAAGTTGTCGTTACTTATTCCAATTCGTTACAATGAATATGACAAAAACATTACAACAAACAGCGGTTAAATAATTTGGTGAATATTTTTGGTAATAATCCTAATTGGTTATGGGATTTTCGCTTGATGTATCTGCATAACAAAAACAATATGAGCCATTTTTGCATTACTAATAAGAAAAAGCAAAAAACATCGATATTCATTTTTGATCAATGGATTTTCTGGCATATCGTTATTATCGTGATACTGGTTATCATTTTCATCTTGCCAGGATCGCACGTAATCACGTTATTCGGGGATTTTATCTGCGGGATATTACCCTTCAGGTAAGTCCTTTTCTCGCCAGCATATTGGAGCGTGATCAATATTGATCAGCTGTGAAGGGGGCTGATGTGTAGTGGAACAAAAAATTACGTTATATCACTGCTAATGAGATATCCGTCATCTGAACATTTATGTCTTTAATTATTCTCGTGGTTCACTGTAGGCAATAAGCACAAAAGTGTAGGATGTTATAAGAATGGTTAGGACTCGGTGAAATGAAAAATCCACGCAATTGCGTGGATTTTATATACTTTTGCGCTCTTCATGAGATTTAGCGAAACCTCATGAGACAACAAATTAATTAGACGTTGAACAGGAAGTTCATTACATCGCCATCTTTAACGATGTAATCTTTGCCTTCTGCACGCATTTTGCCTGCTTCTTTCGCGCCTTGTTCACCTTTGTAAGTGATGAAATCTTCAAACGAGATGGTTTGTGCACGGATAAAGCCTTTTTCAAAATCAGTATGGATTTTGCCAGCGGCCTGCGGCGCGGTTGCACCAACCGGAATGGTCCATGCACGTACTTCTTTCACCCCAGCGGTGAAGTAAGTTTGCAGGTTCAGCAGCTTATAACCGGCACGGATCACACGGTTCAGGCCCGGCTCTTCCAGCCCAAGCTCCTGCATAAACTCGTCACGTTCTTCGTCGTCCAGTTCGGCAATGTCTGCTTCAACAGCAGCACAAACCGGAACCACAACAGAACCTTCTTTCGCCGCGATTTCACGCACCTGGTCAAGATACGGGTTGTTTTCAAAACCGTCTTCGTTGACGTTGGCGATGTACATTGTTGGTTTCAGCGTCAGGAAGCTCAGGTAACGAATAGCCGCTTTCTCTTCAGCGCTTAAATCCAGCGCGCGCAGCATACCTGCGTTTTCCAGCTGGGGCAGGCATTTTTCCAGGACCGCCAGCTCAGCTTTCGCGTCTTTATCGCCACCTTTGGCTTTCTTCTGTACGCGATGAATCGCACGTTCGCAGGTGTCGAGGTCCGCCAGCGCCAGTTCGGTGTTGATAACTTCAATATCATCAGCCGGGTTAACTTTGCCGGAAACGTGAATGATGTTGTCATTTTCAAAGCAGCGAACAACGTGACCGATCGCTTCAGTTTCACGGATGTTGGTCAGGAACTGGTTACCCAGACCTTCGCCTTTCGATGCGCCTTTTACCAGACCGGCGATATCGACAAATTCCATGGTCGTGGGAAGCGTACGCTGCGGTTTTACGATTTCAGCCAGTTGATCCAGGCGAGGGTCAGGCATTGGTACGACGCCTGTGTTCGGCTCGATGGTGCAGAATGGAAAGTTGGCCGCTTCAATACCGGCTTTGGTCAGCGCGTTGAACAGGGTAGATTTCCCGACGTTGGGCAAACCGACGATACCGCATTTGAATCCCATGATTTAAATCACCTTAATATCTTAATAATCAACCTGTTATTGCTAACAGATTGCAGAAATGGAAATAACTTTGCCTATTATACACGGCACTCGGCAAAAATGCCGCAGACAACGACTTATTGTGCTTTAAAGGCGTGCAATCGGTTCGTTGCCTTGGTCAAGCCATCTGTAAACCACATTTCAGTACAACGCGCCGCTTCGTCGATGGCTTCATCAATTAACTTCTGTTCACTAACAGGCGGTTTGCCTAATACAAAACCAACAACTTTATTTTTATCGCCCGGATGACCGATTCCGATGCGTAAACGGTGAAAGTTAGGGTTATTACCCAATTTACTGATGATGTCTTTCAGTCCATTGTGACCACCATGGCCACCGCCCAACTTAAATTTGGCGACGCCAGGAGGCAGATCCAGTTCGTCGTGGGCCACCAGAATTTCGTCCGGATTAATGCGGAAAAAACTGGCCATCGCCGCAACGGCTTTGCCGCTGAGATTCATAAATGTAGTCGGGACTAACAGGCGGACATCTTCGCCTCCAAGGGTGACTCGCGAAGTATAACCAAAGAATTTAGCCTCTTCGCGCAGCGGAGCGCGCAATCGCTCTGCCAGTAAGTCAACGAACCAGGCACCAGCATTATGTCGCGTTGCGGCGTATTCAGCGCCGGGGTTCGCCAGGCCGACAATCAATTTAATCGTCACGTTTTTTTGTCCTGAGTGTGTACATAACTGGCGCGTAGTTTACTGGTTGCGGCCCCGCTTGACAAAAAACTGCGTATCAAATGCAGATAACGCAATAATTGCCTGAGTGGACTATTAGAAAGTCAAGGTGTTCAGGCGTTTATTTGTAAAGTTTTGTTGAAATAAGGGTTGTAATTGTGATCACGCCCGCACATAACCCACAGGGTGTTGTCTATACTTTACACATAAGGAAGAGGGGTATTCCCTGTTACAACCCAGAAAGTTCCGGAGGTGACATATGAAACGCAAAAACGCTTCGTTACTCGGTAACGTGCTCATGGGGTTGGGTCTGGTGGTAATGGTGGTCGGCGTGGGGTATTCAATCCTCAACCAGTTACCACAGTTTAATATGCCCCAGTATTTCGCACATGGTGCAGTGCTAAGTATTTTCGTCGGTGCCATTCTCTGGCTGGCGGGTGCCCGTGTTGGCGGGCATGAACAGGTGTGCGACCGTTACTGGTGGGTTCGCCACTATGACAAACGTTGCCGCCGTAGCGATAATCGCCGTCATAGCTAACAAATAATGCAGTTTGCTGACCAGTCAGTTTGCGCTGACTGGTCAATCTCGTACTTATAAATCCGCCATCGCCGCGCGACGATTCGGGAAGAAAGCAAGGCGGCCCGGGATCGGTTGAATGCCTGCGCGAGCCATAGTGCGCAGTGGCTGGAATTCCAGGTTGCACACGCGCAGTTCACATCCTTCGGGCAGACGCTTCACAAAACGCTGGAACGCATCAAGACCACCAGCATCAAGTACCGGAACGGCATCCCACTTCAGAATCACAATCCGTTTGCCTTCAAGACGTGACTCCAGGTCCGTGAACAAGCCTTCAGCGGCAGCAAAAAACAGCGGACCAATAACGCGCAGAACCAGAACATCGTCTGGAACGTCTACGACTACCGGTGCCAGGCGAGTCATACGTGCGATACGACGCATAAACAGTAGCGATGCCAGCACGATCCCCACGCTGATGGCAATAACCATATCAAACAGCACAGTCAGCGACATGCACAGCAGCATGACGATGATGTCATCTTTCGGCGCATGACGCAGCAAGTCGACCACTTTGTGCGCTTCACTCATGTTCCACGCCACCATCAACAGCAGGGCAGCCATGGCGGAAAGCGGCAGCCAGGAGAGCAGCGGTGCCAGTACCAGCAGGGCAAGAATAACCAGAATAGAGTGGATCACCGCCGAGATAGGGGAAGTTGCCCCGGCACGGACGTTAGCGGCAGAACGCGCGATGGCAGCTGTAGCGGTAATACCACCAAAGAACGGGGCGATGATATTCCCCAGTCCCTGTCCAACCAGTTCGCTGTTCGCTTTGTGTTTCGTTCCGGTCATACCATCCAGTACCACGGCGCAGAGCAGAGATTCGATTGCGCCGAGCATTGCCATTGAGAATGCTGCAGGCAGCAGTGTGCGAATAGAATCCCAGGTGAGGGTAAATTCTGAATTGGGCAGGTCCCACGGTAGTACCAGTTGCGGCAGCAGTTGCGGAATACCGTTACCCTGAGAACCATCTGCCAGAACGTAGTGGAATTGCGATCCGATGGTAGCAACATGCCCGCCGAGCAGGTTAACAATCCCCATCACCGCGCAACCAGCCAGCAAGGCCGGAAGGTGACCAGGCAAACGAATGCCCAGACGCGGCCAGAAAACCAGAATGCCAAGCGTCACAATGCCAATGGCAGCATCACCCACATTAATGGTCGGCAACGCCATAAATAATGCGCCGACTTTTTGTAGATAATGCTCCGGGACATGGGCCATTTGCAGACCGAGAAAATCTTTAATCTGCATGGTACCGATGGTGATCCCGATACCCGAGGTGAAACCTAAGGTCACGGAAACCGGAATATATTCAATCAAGCGTCCAAAACGTGCCAGCCCCATCAGGATCAAAAAGACACCTGACATGAGTGTCGCGACCAGCAGTCCTGCCAGTCCAAACTGTTGCGAAACGGGATAGAGAATTACCACAAATGCCGCAGTCGGACCGGAAACGCTAAAGCGTGACCCACCCGTCAGAGCAATGACAATCCCCGCAACAGCTGCGGTATATAAACCGTACTGGGGTGCCACACCACTACCAATAGCCAACGCCATTGCCAGCGGGATAGCAATAATCCCGACGGTTATCCCGGCAATCAGGTCACGGGTAAACCGTGCGGCAGTATATTTTTCTTTCCAGCAAGCGTCGATCAGAGCGCGGAAAGGCATCACATGTGAGGAAAATATTTTGTTCACAATAATGTTTCATCCGTGAGCGCATCATCTGTCAACTAAATGGCAGGTGAAGGAGGCATAGGTCATACAAATGGATATTACAGACAAAAAAACCCGCCGCAGCGGGTCTTTGAGCCGGGTTCGATTAGTGTTCGAACATGGCAGAGATCGATTCTTCGTTGCTGATACGACGAATCGCTTCGGCCAGCATACCTGACAGGGTCAGAGTACGCACGTTCGGCAGTGATTTGATTTCATCGCTCAGCGGAATGGTATCGCAGACAACGACTTCATCAATTACAGAGTTACGCAGGTTGTTCGCCGCGTTGCCAGAGAAGATCGGGTGAGTCGCGTACGCAAATACACGTTTAGCACCACGTTCTTTCAGAGCTTCAGCAGCTTTACACAGCGTACCGCCAGTATCGATCATATCATCGACCAGTACGCAGTCACGACCTGCAACGTCACCGATGATATGCATCACCTGGGAAACGTTCGCACGCGGACGACGTTTGTCGATGATTGCCATATCGGTATCGTTCAGCAGCTTAGCGATAGCGCGGGCACGCACAACGCCGCCGATGTCCGGAGAAACCACAATAGGGTTATCCAGATTCAGCTGCAGCATGTCTTCCAGCAGGATCGGGCTACCAAATACGTTATCAACCGGAACGTCGAAGAAACCCTGAATCTGTTCAGCGTGCAGATCCACTGTCAGCACACGGTCAACACCGACGCTGGAGAGGAAGTCTGCAACCACTTTCGCAGTGATTGGTACACGAGCGGAACGGACGCGACGGTCCTGGCGCGCATAGCCAAAGTAGGGGATAACAGCGGTGATACGACCTGCGGAAGCACGACGCAGGGCATCAACCATAACGACTAATTCCATCAGGTTGTCGTTAGTAGGGGCACAAGTGGACTGGATGATGAAAATATCACCACCGCGTACATTTTCGTTAATTTGTACGCTGACTTCGCCGTCGCTAAAGCGACCTACAGCGGCGTCGCCGAGTGAAGTGTACAGGCGGTTGGCAATACGTTGTGCTAGTTCCGGGGTGGCGTTACCAGCAAAAAGCTTCATATCAGGCACGAGAAGAACCTCAGGCATGCGTCCATTGGTGGAAAGAATCTGCCGAAAACTGTGCGGGCCAGGCATGATTCTTTCCAGGCGGTGTATTAAAGAGCGCGATGCAACGTCTGGAACAAGGTGACGTTGTCACCGAAACTCAGCTTGCCCGGCTTAAAGCATGGCTCTGTGCAATGGGGAAAGATTAACGCCTTTCGCCACAAAGCCATTGAGCCATTCCGGGGCTTGCTCTAGCACCTGGCGGGCTTCAGACTCTGTATCAAATTCAGCAAAGACACAGGCCCCTGTCCCAGTCAGGCGCGACGGGGCGTATTCTAACAGCCAGGAAAGCACCGCATCAACCTCGCGAAAACGTTTTCTTGCGATAACCTCGCAATCATTGCTGAATTCACATTTTAGCAACGTTTCTATTGACCTTTTTGGCGTATTGCGCGGGAGTTCAGGATCTTTAAAAATCACCGGTGTCGGAATACTTACACCAGGGTGCGCCACCAGATACCACTTCTCTGGCGGATCCACCGGCGTTAGTATTTCACCAACGCCTTCGGCAAACGCGGCATGCCCCCGAACAAAGACAGGAACATCTGCGCCCAGCGTCAGCCCCATTTCCGCCAGCTCATCCATGCTTAGCCCGCATTGCCAGAGATGATTTAATGCCACCAGGACCGTCGCGGCATTGGATGAACCACCGCCGAGACCGCCGCCCATCGGCAAACGCTTGTCAATGCTGATATCCGCACCGCTTCCCGTCGGAAGACGCCCGCTGTCTGCCGCAGTTTTCATCAACAATCGTGCTGCGCGAACGATCAGGTTATCTTCATGTTCCACGCCTTCAACGGGCGTTAACAGACGAATATCCCCATCGTCACGAAGCTCAATGCTGATGGTGTCGCCGTAATCAAGAAACTGAAACAGCGTTTGCAGCGTGTGGTAACCATCCGCACGCTGACAGGTAATGTATAAAAACAGATTAAGTTTTGCCGGAGAGGGCCACTGTGTCCGCATTATTTCACTATCCAGTTATCCATTTTTAACTTGATGCGTTGACCACCGTCGGTGAGTTCCATATTGGCTGGCATCGCAGGTTGAGTTTTTGTGTCATAACCACCGTAAACAACTTTCCAGTTTTTGCCATTCTGGCTGTAGGTGATTTCGCTCAGGCGGTACTGGTCGTCCAGTTTGTAGTCGGTTGCATCACCCGGTAAACCTAAAATCCACTGGCGCAAGCTGTTGAGCGGAATTGGCATTCCGGTCAATTTGCCAATCATCTCTTCGGCGTCATCGGCGGTATAACGCTGGCCTTTATTGTCGACTAACTGCACGTTACCCGGTTGAGCATTCAGCTCCAGTTCCGTGCTGCCCAATGGGTTAGTCAGCAGCAGACGGTAGCGATCCTGACCAGTTTGCTGCCAGAAGAAACGGGCGTACACTTTTTGTTGGTCAGAAATATAAGCGAACGCGCCGCGAGTTTGATACTGATTAAGATTGCGCACGTCTTGCTGATGCTGACGCCATTGTGGCGAATCCGGGCTTTTGCCAGGACCTTTGGGGGTGGTAACGGAACAGGCAGTGAGCACAAGAGCAGCCAGCGGTAGCAGGCGGATAAGACGAAAATCGGGCAGGGGCATAGTGATGACAAGTCCTTGAGATACGTTACAGTTATAACCCTTAATGCTAGCGTTACCGCCCGCTATCGTCTATGTTCAAGTTGTCTTAATTGCCAGAATCTAACGGCTTTCGGCAATTACTCCAAAAGGGGGCGCTCTCTTTTATTGATCTTACGCATCCTGTATGATGCAAGCAGACTAACCCTATCAACGTTGGTATTATTTCCCGCAGACATGACCCTTTTAGCGCTCGGTATTAACCATAAAACGGCACCTGTATCGCTGCGAGAACGTGTATCGTTTTCGCCGGATAAGCTCGATCAGGCGCTTGACAGCCTGCTTGCGCAGCCGATGGTGCAGGGCGGCGTGGTGCTGTCGACGTGCAATCGCACGGAACTTTATCTTAGCGTTGAAGAGCAGGATAACCTGCAAGAGGCGTTAATCCGCTGGCTATGCGATTATCATAATCTTAATGAAGAAGATCTGCGTAAAAGCCTCTACTGGCATCAGGATAACGACGCGGTTAGCCATTTAATGCGTGTTGCCAGCGGCCTGGATTCACTGGTTCTGGGGGAGCCGCAGATCCTCGGTCAGGTAAAAAAAGCCTTTGCTGATTCGCAAAAAGGTCATATGAAGGCCAGCGAACTGGAACGCATGTTCCAGAAATCTTTCTCTGTAGCGAAACGCGTTCGCACTGAAACAGATATCGGTGCCAGTGCTGTGTCTGTCGCTTTTGCGGCTTGTACGCTGGCGCGGCAGATCTTTGAATCGCTCTCTACGGTGACGGTACTGCTGGTGGGTGCGGGCGAAACCATCGAGCTGGTGGCGCGTCATCTGCGCGAACATAAAGTACAGAAGATGATTATCGCCAACCGCACTCGCGAACGTGCCCAAATTCTGGCAGATGAAGTCGGCGCGGAAGTTATTGCCCTGAGTGATATCGACGAACGTCTGCGCGAAGCCGATATCATCATCAGTTCCACCGCCAGCCCGTTACCGATTATCGGGAAAGGCATGGTGGAGCGCGCATTAAAAAGCCGTCGCAACCAACCGATGCTGCTGGTGGATATTGCCGTTCCGCGCGATGTTGAGCCGGAAGTTGGCAAACTGGCGAATGCTTATCTTTATAGCGTGGACGATCTGCAAAGCATCATTTCGCACAACCTGGCGCAGCGTAAAGCCGCAGCGGTTGAGGCGGAAACTATTGTCGCTCAGGAAACCAGCGAATTTATGGCGTGGCTGCGTGCACAAAGCGCCAGCGAAACCATTCGCGAGTATCGCAGCCAGGCAGAGCAAGTTCGCGATGAGTTAACCGCCAAAGCGTTAGCGGCCCTTGAGCAGGGCGGCGACGCACAAGCCATTATGCAGGATCTGGCATGGAAACTGACTAACCGCTTGATCCATGCGCCAACGAAATCACTTCAACAGGCCGCCCGTGACGGGGATAACGAACGCCTGAATATTCTGCGCGACAGCCTCGGGCTGGAGTAGCAGTACATCATTTTCTTTTTTTACAGGGTGCATTTACGCCTATGAAGCCTTCTATCGTTGCCAAACTGGAAGCCCTGCATGAACGCCATGAAGAAGTTCAGGCGTTGCTGGGTGACGCGCAAACTATCGCCGACCAGGAACGTTTTCGCGCATTATCACGCGAATATGCGCAGTTAAGTGATGTTTCGCGCTGTTTTACCGACTGGCAACAGGTTCAGGAAGATATCGAAACCGCACAGATGATGCTCGACGATCCTGAAATGCGTGAGATGGCGCAGGATGAACTGCGCGAAGCTAAAGAAAAAAGCGAGCAACTGGAACAGCAATTACAGGTTCTGTTACTACCAAAAGATCCTGATGACGAACGTAACGCCTTCCTCGAAGTCCGTGCCGGAACCGGCGGCGACGAAGCGGCGCTCTTCGCTGGCGATCTGTTCCGTATGTACAGCCGTTACGCCGAAGCCCGCCGCTGGCGTGTAGAAATCATGAGCGCCAGCGAGGGTGAACATGGTGGTTATAAAGAGATCATCGCCAAAATTAGCGGTGATGGTGTATATGGTCGTCTGAAATTTGAATCCGGCGGTCATCGCGTGCAGCGTGTTCCTGCTACGGAATCGCAGGGTCGTATTCATACTTCTGCTTGTACCGTTGCGGTAATGCCAGAACTGCCTGACGCAGAACTGCCGGACATCAACCCAGCAGATTTGCGCATTGATACTTTCCGTTCGTCAGGGGCAGGTGGTCAGCACGTTAACACCACCGATTCGGCAATTCGTATTACCCACTTGCCGACCGGGATTGTTGTTGAATGTCAGGACGAACGTTCACAGCATAAAAACAAAGCTAAAGCACTTTCTGTGCTTGGTGCTCGCATCCACGCTGCAGAAATGGCAAAACGGCAACAGGCCGAAGCGTCTACCCGTCGTAACCTGCTGGGGAGTGGCGATCGCAGCGACCGTAACCGTACTTACAATTTCCCGCAGGGGCGCGTTACCGATCACCGCATCAACCTGACGCTCTACCGTCTGGATGAAGTGATGGAAGGTAAGCTGGATATGCTGATTGAACCGATTATCCAGGAACATCAGGCCGACCAACTGGCGGCGTTGTCCGAGCAGGAATAATGGAATATCAATACTGGTTACGTGAAGCAATAAGCCAACTTCAGGCGAGCGAAAGCCCGCGGCGTGATGCTGAAATCCTGCTGGAGCATGTTACCGGCAGAGGGCGTACTTTTATTCTCGCCTTTGGTGAAACGCAGCTGACTGACGAACAATGTCAGCAACTTGATGCGCTACTGACACGTCGTCGCGATGGTGAACCCATTGCTCATTTAACCGGGGTGCGAGAATTCTGGTCGTTGCCGTTATTTGTTTCGCCAGCGACCTTAATTCCGCGCCCGGATACGGAGTGTCTGGTGGAGCAGGCACTGGCGCGGTTGCCTGAACAACCTTGCCGTATTCTCGATCTCGGGACGGGTACCGGGGCGATTGCGCTGGCGCTGGCTAGCGAGCGCCCGGACTGCGAAATTACCGCTGTAGATCGTATGCCCGATGCTGTCTCTCTGGCGCAACGTAATGCCCAGAATCTGGCGATCAAAAACATCCATATTCTGCAAAGCGACTGGTTTAGCGCGCTAGCCGGGCAGCAGTTTGCGATGATTGTCAGTAATCCGCCGTATATTGACGAGCAGGACCCACATCTTCAACAAGGCGATGTTCGCTTTGAGCCGCTCACTGCGCTGGTTGCGGCAGACAGTGGAATGGCAGACATCGTGCATATCATCGAACAGTCGCGTAACGCGCTGGTATCCGGCGGCTTTCTGCTTCTGGAACATGGTTGGCAGCAGGGCGAAGCGGTGCGACAGGCATTTATCCTCGCGGGGTATCATGACGTCGAAACCTGTCGGGACTATGGTGATAACGAGCGCGTAACGCTCGGCCGCTATTATCAATGACAAGTTTTTCTACACTGCTTAGCGTTCATCTCATTAGCATTGCGCTTTCTGTAGGGCTATTAACCTTACGTTTCTGGCTACGTTATCAGAAGCATCCACAGGCATTTGCGCGCTGGACGCGCATTGTGCCGCCGGTTGTCGATACGGTGTTATTGTTAAGCGGCATTGCGTTGATGGCTAAAGCGCACATCCTGCCATTTTCCGGGCAGGCACAGTGGCTGACTGAAAAGCTGTTTGGAGTTATCATTTATATCGTTTTGGGTTTTATTGCATTCGATTATCGTCGTATGCACAGTCAGCAGGCGCGCATTATTGCCTTCCCGCTGGCGTTGGTGGTGCTGTACATCATCATTAAACTCGCCACCACAAAAGTACCGTTACTGGGGTAAGTCATGAGATCGTTAGCTGATTTCGAATTTAATAAAGCGCCATTGTGCGAAGGCATGATCCTGGCTTGCGAAGCAATCCGCCGCGATTTTCCCTCGCAAGATGTTTACGACGAACTGGAGCGTCTCGTTAGTCTGGCGAAGGAAGAAATCAGCCAGCTTCTGCCTTTAGAAGAGCAGTTGGAAAAACTGATCGCGCTGTTTTACGGCGACTGGGGATTTAAAGCCTCACGCGGCGTTTATCGCCTTTCCGATGCATTATGGCTGGACCAGGTGTTAAAGAATCGACAGGGCAGTGCGGTATCATTAGGTGCCGTTTTATTATGGGTCGCGAATCGTCTCGATTTGCCGCTATTGCCGGTGATTTTCCCGACGCAGCTGATATTGCGCATTGAATGTCCGGATGGCGAAATTTGGCTGATTAATCCTTTTAACGGTGAATCGTTAAGCGAACATATGCTGGATGTATGGTTAAAGGGAAATATCAGCCCGTCGGCGGAACTGTTTTATGAAGACCTTGATGAAGCTGATAACATTGAGGTAATCCGCAAATTGCTGGATACACTCAAAGCTTCGTTGATGGAAGAAAATCAGATGGAGCTGGCGTTACGCACCAGCGAAGCTTTATTACAATTCAACCCGGAAGATCCCTATGAAATTCGCGATCGCGGGTTGATTTATGCGCAACTGGATTGCGAACACGTTGCGTTGAACGATTTAAGTTATTTCGTTGAACAGTGTCCGGAAGACCCGATCAGCGAAATGATCCGTGCGCAAATAAATAACATCGCGCATAAACATATTGTGCTGCATTAATTAATCGACATTTTACTCAAGATTAAGGCGATCCTATGAAACAAAAAGTGGTTAGCATTGGCGACATCAACGTAGCAAATGACCTGCCGTTCGTACTGTTTGGCGGTATGAACGTGCTAGAATCTCGCGATCTGGCGATGCGCATTTGCGAGCACTACGTAACCGTGACCCAGAAACTGGGTATCCCTTACGTGTTCAAAGCCTCTTTTGACAAAGCCAACCGCTCCTCCATCCACTCTTATCGTGGACCGGGCCTGGAAGAAGGGATGAAAATCTTCCAGGAGTTGAAGCAGACTTTTGGCGTGAAAATTATCACCGACGTTCACGAACCAAGCCAGGCTCAGCCCGTTGCTGATGTTGTGGATGTGATTCAGTTGCCGGCGTTTCTTGCTCGCCAGACTGACCTGGTTGAAGCCATGGCGAAAACCGGTGCGGTAATTAACGTCAAGAAACCGCAGTTTGTCAGCCCGGGACAGATGGGTAATATCGTTGATAAATTCAAAGAAGGCGGCAACGAAAAAGTGATTCTTTGCGATCGCGGTGCTAACTTCGGCTATGACAACCTGGTTGTTGATATGCTGGGCTTCAGCATCATGAAGAAAGTGTCTGGTAATTCACCGGTGATTTTCGACGTGACCCACGCACTGCAATGCCGCGATCCGTTTGGCGCAGCTTCCGGCGGTCGTCGTGCTCAGGTGGCTGAGCTGGCACGTGCCGGTATGGCGGTAGGTCTGGCGGGGCTGTTTATTGAAGCGCATCCGGATCCGGAACATGCGAAATGTGATGGTCCATCCGCGCTGCCGCTGGCTAAACTGGAACCGTTCCTCAAGCAGATGAAAGCGATTGATGATCTGGTGAAAGGTTTCGAAGAACTGGATACCAGCAAGTAATCTTTTTTGCTTGAAAACTAAAGCCTTAGCGTTCTGCGTTAAGGCTTTTTTGTGCACAGAAAACCCCCAGCTAGGCTGGGGGTTCCGGAAAGCTTTCAGCTTTAAGCCAGTTATTAAAACCCCTTTTGATTTGTTAAAACACCTTGCGGTCTGGCAACTG